>QHUV01000047.1 GCA_003222065.1 Gemmatimonadota bacterium
AACCGTTATACGGGCTAACACCTGTATCGAGGGTTCGAATCCCTCCCTCTCCGTGAAGCCCCCGCGCCGCAGGCGCGGGGGCTTCCCGTAGAGTGGAGCTGCTGTTCGCTTTCGCTCACAGCAGATAGGTCCTATTTGGAGTCGCGCGCGCGGTGCGCGCGCTCCCTGCTCCTCTCGCCGCGGCTCTGTCATCGCTTCGCTCCTTCGGATGACAGTCGAGTAATTTTTTGCACATGCACCGACTACGATTCGCCCCGTCGCCGACCGGCTATCTACACGTCGGCGGCGCGCGCACGGCGCTCTTCAACTGGCTGTTCGTAAAGCACTACGGCGGCCAATTCCTGTTACGCGTCGAGGACACGGATCGCGCGCGCAGCACCGAGGCGAGCACGCGCGCCATCTTCGAGGGACTCGAGTGGCTCGGCCTTGCCTGGGACGAGGCGGTCGTGCATCAGGGAGCGAACCTCGCGCAGCATCGTGCCGACGCGCAGCGGCTGCTGGAGCGCGGCGCCGCATATCGATGCTTTTGCACGCCCGATGAGATCGAGGCTCGTCGTCGTGAGGCAGAAGCGAGCGGCGACGCGTTCAAGTACGATCGACGCTGCGATCGACTGCCAGCGGACGAACTCGCGCGGCGTGTCGCCGCGGGCATGCCATTCGTCGTACGCTTTCGCGTTCCGGATGGCGAGACGTCGTGGGACGACGTTGTTCACGGTGTGATCACGTTCCCCAACAAAGACATCGAGGATTTCGTCGTCCTGCGCTCGGACGGAACGCCGATCTACAACATGGCCGTCGTGTCCGACGACATCGCGATGCGCATCACACTCGTTATGCGCGGCGACGATCACATCTCGAACACACCGAAGCAGATCATGCTATACGAGGCGCTCGGCGCGGCTCTCCCGCGCTTCGCGCATCTGCCGATGATCCACGGCGTGGACGGGAAGAAGCTCAGCAAGCGGCACGGCGCGACGGCGGTGGGTGACTATCGGCACATGGGAATATTGCCGCAGGCGATGCTCAACTTTCTCGCCCTGCTCGGCTGGTCTCCCGGGAACGACATCGAGGTAATGACGGTTCCTCAGATGATAGAGCTCTTCTCGACCGAAGGATTGTCGAAGAAAGCGGCGATCTTCGATCCGAAGAAGCTCGAGTGGATGAACGGGCAGCATCTCAGCTTACTCGCGAGCGAGGCGCTCGCTCCGCTCGTTACCGACGCATTGACGAACGCGGGACTCGCTACGGCAGACCAATTCACGTCGAAGCGCGCTTGGCTCATCGCACTGATCGATCTGCTCAAGGTGCGTTCGCGCACGATCGACGACATCGTGCGTCAGGCCGCGCCGTATCTTTCCGCGCACGTGTCATACGACCCGGAGGCCGTCGCGAAGCAGTGGAAAGATCGGCCCACGACCGTGGAACTACTGTCGAGTTTACGCAACACTCTTGCTGCGATTGAGCCATGGGAGCCACCAGCCATGGAGGAGGCGTTGCGCACGCAGGCGGAGCAGCGCGGCGTGGGCGCGGGCAAGTTGTTTCAGCCGTTGCGTGTCGCGCTTACCGGTCTCACCGTGAGCGCGGGGATCTTCGACGTGCTGGCTCTTCTCGGCCGCGATCGCGCACTCGCGCGCATCGATGACGCCTTGAATTACCTTCGGTCGTAATCACCGCGTGCGAGCGAGAATATTGCATCGTTGACCCTCGCGCGCGCCGCACGCTACATTGTCACGCCGCACACCAGCGCCGCTTCCCGCCACTTGGGCAATCACCCTTTACGCAAAGCGGGGCTCATGACGGAGCCACTCACCCAACTCGAACGCCGAGTCTATCACTACATGATAGACTTTTTGGCGGAGAATACATATCAGCCGAGCATTCGAGAAATCGCGAAGCGATTTCGCATCAAGTCGACGAAGACAGTCTCCGACTTGTTGCATGCGCTCGAGAGCAAGGGCTACATCCAGCGCGACGAGTCACGCTCGCGCGGTGTGCGTCTCTTGGGCTTCGCCGCGGCCGGACATACGCAGCCGGTGCCGTACTATGGACGCATTCACGCGGGCGAGCCGCGTTTGTTGCCCGAGAATCGGAAGTATTTCATCACGATCGATCGTCGCTTCGTGCCCAACGAGGATGTCTTCTTCCTCAAGATCAAGGGAGATAGCATGGTCGGGCGCGGTGTGTTCGACGGCGACTTCGTGATGGTATCACCGTCGGCGCGGGCAAAGGATGGCGACATGATCGCTGCACGCCTCGGCGAGGAAGCAACGGTGAAGACGTTGACCCACCGCGGTGCGACGATCGTCCTCGAGCCCGCGAATCCTACGGACCGCGCGATCGAGATCGCGCCGAGTCAGGATTTTGGAGTGCTCGGCGTCGTGTGCGGTGTGTTCCGCCCGTTCTACGAGCAAGAGCCGCCAGCGAGCTTCCCCGAGGAAGAGCCTCAGGCAATCAGCAGCTAGCGATCTTCGCTGCCCTTTCCGTCGGCGGTGACCGTCTTTTCCTTTTCGCGTCGTTCCTTCTCTTTGCGCTCGCGAATGCGACGCACGGCGTCGCGGAACTCGTCCTCGCTGATCGACTGCTGCACTTTGTTCAGCAGATCGTTATGCATCCATGCTGCATTGCGGGCCTCGACGGGGGACTGTCCGCTGCCGATCTTGAGCGGAAGCGCGGCGAGGACCGCGTTCGGGATCGTGAACTTGCCGAGACGGATGCCGCCGGGATCCCACCCCCACTTCCCTCCGTCGGCGGTGGTCTTGGTCCAATCGCCTGGCTGGCGTCCAGGATGCTCCGCGGCATACTTGGCCGAATCGAAGTAAACGCCAAACGCAGCCTGGACCGCCGAATCAGCGAGTTGCGCCTGGCTACGCGGCGCGGGTTGATAGGGCGCGGCTGCGAGCGGGATGCGCGGATCCGGAGCAGCCGGCTCGACGCCTGTCGCGATACCTGCCCGCGCCCCCCCTCTCCCATCATCCTTACCCGAGATCGCACCGACAGTGCTGTCGCGGCTCGGTATCGGCGGCACTACGCTAGGGATAACTGTCGGCGCTTGGAGTTTCGCGGGCGTTCCCTTGGCCGGCGGCGTCCACGTGGATTGCGAGCCGTTACCGCCCTCATCGCCGCGCGGCAGCGCTACATACTGCAACCGCTCGGGAGTGTGGTCGCGATCTCGTCGTAAGCCGATGAGCTGCCCCAGGGGATAATGGAAGGTGATGGTTGCGAGCGCGATAATGACGAAGACGTGAATCACGATCGAGAGGAGCAGCGACCCGCCACCCCGCTTTCGCATCGTGAGATTCAGCTTCTCGCGCTTTGGCTTCACGCAACCCCCGCCGTCAGATTGGCCAACACCTTCGCCGCACGACGCGCCGCTTCGGCGATGCGTTCAGGCGCGGTAATGAAGGATACGCGGAAGAACCCTTCTCCGCCTGCCCCAAATGCGGAGCCAGGCATGATGACTACCCCCTCGTCCTCCAAAAGTCGCTCGGCGAAGAGTCCGCTAGGTACGTCCTCGGGTAATCGCACCCAGAGGTACATCGTCGCCCGCGGAATATCGCAGACGAAACCAGCCTTGCGGAAGGACCGAACCGCGGCGTCGCGCCGCTCCTTGAAGACCGCGACGTTACGGGGGACGAACTCAGCCCAGCTCTCGAGCGCGGCCACTCCAGCGGCCTGAATGGCCATGAATTGACCCGTGTCGACGAACGACTTCACCTTCGCGAGCGTGGCGCAGATCTCCGGATTTGCTACTGCCCAGCCACAGCGCCAGCCGGTCATGTTATAGGTCTTCGACAGCGAGTGGAACTCGATCGCGATCTCGCGCGCACCATCGATCTCGAAAATGCTTGGCGGCACGTAACCGTCGAACGCAAGCTCCGAATAGGCGTTGTCGTAAACCAGCAGGATATCGAGATCGCGGCAGCGGGCAACGACGTCCTCGAGATAGTCGAGCGGCGCGATGGCTGCCGTTGGATTGTTGGGATAGTTCAGGTACAGAATCCGCGCGCGCGACAGAATGTCGCTCGGGATTTCGTCGAGATCGACTAAGAAATCTGTGCGTGGCCGGAGGGCGTACCGATATGGCTTCGCACCGGCGAATAGGGTGCCTCCCTGATACGCGTTGTAGCCCGGCTCCGGTACGATGGTGTACGTGTCTGGTTCGGCGTACGCGAGGGCGAGGTGCGAGATGCCCTCCTTGGAGCCGATCAGCGGCACGACCTCGGTGAGAGGATTCACCGGATAGCCGAACCGTTTCTCCATCCAGGAGCTCACTGCCTCGCGAAACGGCACGAGGCCGAGACCAAAGCCGTAGCGACTCATCGGCGGCTTCCGCGCGGCGTCGTTCAGCGCCGTGAACACGGAGGCAGGCGGGTCGAGATCGGCGTCGCCCGCGCCAAGATCGATGACGTCGAGCCCGCGCTCGAGTAGCTCGCGCTTGCGCTGGGGGATCTTCGCGAGCGGATACTCGGGCAGCGTCTTGAATCGCTCGGCGTGTTTGGGCACTAGGCTCTTGCTTTCACAGGATTGCGAACGCGGCTTACTCCGACGATTTCGACCTCCACTTCGTCTCCGGGCTTCAACACTCCGACGCCCGCCGGCGATCCGGTGGCAACTACGTCACCGGGTTCCAGCGTCATGACATTCGAGACATAGGCGAGCAGATCGGGAATTGCGAACAGCATGTCGGATGCGGATCCGTTTTGGCGCTCCACGCCATTCACTCTTGTAATTACTCTCAGCGAAGAGAGATCGTTTGGAACGCTGCCGGGCTCGCCGATCGGGCAAAACGTATCGAAGCCTTTTGCACGCGTCCATTGCGAGTCGGCACGCTGCAGATCGCGCGCTGTGACGTCGTTGACGGCAACAATCCCGCGAATGCCTGCGACCGCCTGTTGTGGTGACACTCGGCGAAGCGTCTTCCCTATGAGCACGCCTATCTCACCTTCGTGCTCGACCTGCTTCGACTGCGATGGCAGTTCGATCGCGTCACCCGACGCGATCACGCTCGAGGGCGGCTTGAGAAAGACCAAGGGCTCCTTCGGCGGGTCATTTCCCAACTCCTTCGCGTGGTCTAAATAATTGCGTCCGATGCAGACGATCTTGGACGGGAGAGGCAGCGCCATGTTCAAAGTCTCCGGCGGGCGAATAGAAGTTGCGAATGTCTTCGACGATCTCGTCCCACGGTCCAATTTTGCGTCGTGCTCCGGGCAGTCCATCCAACAACCCACGCCCGTAAGCTTTCGTCACGATGCGCGGATCGGCGATCACGACCACGCCACGGTCGGTGCCGCTGCGAATGAGGCGGCCGAAACCCTGCTTGAGACGCAACGCCGCATGCGGCAACATGTATTCGACGAACGCGTCGCCGCCACTCGCGACGATCGCTTCGCAGTGTGCGGCAGTCACCGGTTCTGTCGGAACGCGAAATGGCAGCTTGGCGAGCATCAAAGCGCGGAGCGCCTCGCCCGGTACGTCGACGCCTTCCCAGAAGGATGCGGTACCGAGGAGGACGGCCCGGCCGGACTCACGGAAGCGGGCGAGCAATGCGTCTCGTCCATCCTCGCCATGCACCAGCAACGGCCAGCGACGCTCGGCGCCGCGGGCGCGGAGCTCGGAGGCCATCGCTCTCACGTCGCGGTGGCTTGTGAACAAGACGAACATGCCGCCGTCGGCAGCTTGAGCAAGGTCGATCGCCATGCGCACGGCGGCCTGCGCATGAGCGGCGGGATCGACGTTAGGCGCGGCGATATCGGTAGCGATCGCAAGGAGCGCCTGCTCGCGATATCGAAAGGGCGACGGAAAGAGACCCGTCCGTGGCTCGACATCCGGCTCAGTGAGGCCGAGGCGGCGGGCGAGAAAGCCAAAGTCCGGCGGGGGCGCGCTCGCGCCGTCTCGTAAGGCATTCCTGTTGCGCGATCCGGCGGCGAGTGTTGCGCTGGTCACAATCGTCGTCGCGTTCCGCTTGAAGAGATCCTCACGGAGGATGGGGGCGAGGTCGAGCGGCACCGTCGTGACCGCGGCCGAGCGTTCACGTCCGCGCGCTTCGATCCAGCGCACCGAGGCGTCGCCCTTCGGCGGGTCGAGGGCTTGATGGAGAGCGTCGCAGGCGAGCTGCAGGCGCCGCGTCACGGCGCGCAGCTCGTTGAGGAGCGGGGCGAGCTGCTCGTCCAGTCGCGTGCTGCCCTCGATGCGCTCCCTAACGAGTTGCAATCCCTGGTGTAGCAGCTCGATCTCGCCAAGCGTGTCGTCCAGCGCGCGACGGAGACCGCGTGACCATATCGGATCGTCGGCGAAACGATCGGTGAGTCGCAGAACGGACTGTCCCGATTCATTGAGCCAGATCTCGAGCAGATCGAACAGCAACGAGCTCTTGTCGCGAACGGCATGGACCGCCGGGGCTAGTCGCGCGTGGACGAGATCGAGGCTGGCCGTGCTCAGGAGATCGTCGCTCGTCGAGAGGCGGGAGACAAGCGCCGGGAGGAGTCCCCTTCCCCGCTTATCGAGCCTGTTGAATAAACGCTGAAGTGACCGTCGCGTCGCGGTCATTCCCAAGTGCGCGGCTGCCGAATCTTCCAGGTGATGGCCTTCATCGATGATGAGTCGCGTGTATGCCGGCAGCACCGCTGCCTCTTCCCAATTGTTCGAGGCGCGCCGCACGGCGACGTCGGACATGAGAAGGTGGTGATTGACGACGATCACGTCTGCCTGTGCCGCCTCGCGACGTGCCTTGTACAGGAAGCACTTGTCATACAACGGACACTTGAGGCGCATGCACAGGTCGGGCTCCGCGGACACCTCATCCCACAGCTCTGGACGCGGCGGCGTCGGCAGATCGCTGAGCGAGCCGTCGGTCGTGCGCTCGGACCACTGGACAATGGAGTCCAGCTCGTCGCGCAGACCGTCGTCGAGGAGCGTGGCGCCCGCCGAACGCGCCTGGTCGAGTCGTTGCAGACACAGATAATTGCGCCAACCCTTGAGAAGCGCGAAGCGCACGCGTTGATCGGCGAGCGCCTTCTCGAGAAAGGGCAGATCCTTGCCGACCAGTTGCTCCTGCAAATTGATCGTGTTCGTCGAAACGACGGTGCGCTCACCATTCGCCGCCGCCCAGCGCAGAGCGGGAATCAAATAGCCAAGGGATTTGCCGACGCCCGTGCCAGCCTCGAAGAGTCCGATCCCGCCGTCGTTGAAGAGCCGCGCGACCTCACTCGCCATCGCGCGCTGGCCCGCCCGATCCTCGTACCTCGTTAGGTGCGTGGCGATGGGACCGTCCGGACCAAGATCGCGATCGATCGCCGTTTCGTCGAGCCGTTTCTCCTCGCGCAGACGCGGCACCTCGACGACGACATACAGCTCCGACGCCACATTGTCGACGATGCCGAAGCCGATGCCGTCGTCGTGAATGCGGGCCGCGATCTCGAGATCCTGCTCGGACGGTTCGAGCATGCCCGACGGATGGTTGTGGACGAGCATCTCGCCACGCTGCGCGAAGCCGGGCAGCGCCAGCACCTTCCCCACATCGCCCCGCGCGACGACGCGGGCGGACTGCACGACCCCGTCGTCGTCCACGGCGCAAACGAAGCAGACCTAGCGGCCGTGGGCGAGGCGAATGGCGGCTTTGATGGCCTGCGCTGCTTTGGCGGAGAGTCGGTCGCTCGGCACGACACAATATACCGAACAAACGCCGTTAATCGTAGAGCGTAGCGCGTGAAGCGTGGAGCGCGTCCGAAGCACGCTCAACGCTCAACGCGTTTAGGTCTTTAGCGGCTTTTTCTTCGCGGCGGGGAAGAGAACGTTGTTCAGGATCAGCCGATACCCGGGCGAATTCTTGTGCAGCGACAGATCCGTCGGCGCGTTGCCGATGGCGTGCTGCGGATCCTCGGGATCGTGGCCGCCATAATACGTCCACGTTCCCTTCCCGTAGTCGCCGTGGATGTACTTCACCCACGGCGCACCCGGCTCCTCGGCGAGTATGACGTCACCGGGCTTGAGCACGGTGCGCGTGAAGCTGGTCGTGACGCCATAGAAGTCGTTCACCACCGAGCGGTGGTCCTGCACGAGCATCGACGGCACCGGATCGAACTTCGCCGAGAAGTTGAACAGTGTGAACGTGCCGAGTGGCTGGCGGCGACCGGGAACGTTGACCTGGTGACCATCGATGTCACTCATCGAATTGACGAACGGCGAATGCTCGAGGTGCGCGTCGCGGAAGGCGAAGCTCCGCTTCCAGTCCATCTTGCGATCGGCGTCGTCGTCCATCGGCGTGCCGTCGATGTAGGCGGACGCCAAATCGACGTCGTGGCCGGCCATTGCCAGCTCCACCGTCTCTGTCGCTCCACACATCGCGAACAAGAATCCGCCCCGCTCGACGAACTGTCTGATCTTTTCCGCGACGTCCTTCTTGAGTGCTGGAACATTGGCGAAGCCGAGGCGCTTCGCGGCGGTGAGATTCTGCTGCATCAGCTCGATGAACCAGGGCGCCTCACGATACGTGAGATAGAACTTGTTCAACTGGCCGGTGAAGTCCTCATGATGCAGGTGCAGCCATTCGAACTTCGACAGCTCGCCGCGCTCGATCTCGTCGTCATAGATGCGGGTGTAATCGATGCCGGCATACTTGAGGGCGAGCGTCACCGCGTCGTCCCACGGGAGCGCTTCGGGCGGCGAATAGACGGCGATCTTCGGCGCCTTCTCGAGCGGCACCGTTTCCATGTTGCTGTTCGCGATCTCACTGCGGATGGCGCCGAGCTGGGCGTCGTCGATCACTTCGATCGTCACGCCGGTGAGGGCGGCGCGCTTGCGCATCTCGGGCGTGTCCGGTAGCAGAAACGCGCCACCACGGTAGTTGAGTAACCACTCACCACTCAGGCCGTCCTTGAGCGCGTTGTAGGTGATGCCATATGCCT
>QHUV01000492.1 GCA_003222065.1 Gemmatimonadota bacterium
GAATCGTGCTGCCTTCGCCATGAGTGAATCGACCGCACCGGATGTAGCGGGCGAGGTACTGCACCGGTATGCCGAGTATCTCGCGCGGGACAACGTTCGCGCCGGTCCGCACGGCGATAGTGACGCGCGTCACTTTTCCATTGCCGTTGCCGGCGCGTGCGAGCTCGCTCGCGATCTCTCCGCCTAGTATTTCGCTCTGCGATTTGTCGCAGAATTTTTGTCTACCTACTTAGCACCTATCATCGCACCAGCATTCCCGTGAAGACGTATTGCTGCAGTAGCACGAGGATGCCGACGAGCGTCGCCAGCGCCAGACTATGGAAGAACACGAACCGCAGAATTCGCCACTCGTGGCCATACCAGCGGGTCGCCGTGCTCGCGACGACGATGCTTTGCGCGTCGATCATCTTGCCCATGACGCCACCCGAGCTGTTCGCGGCCGCCATCAGTGTCGGGCTCAATCCGAGTCGCTCGGCGGTCACTTTCTGCAAGCTGCCGAACAGCACGTTCGATGACGTGTCCGAACCGGTCAGCGCCACGCCTAACCAGCCGAGGAGCGTCCCGAAGAACGGGTATAAGACGCCGGCGTGCGCGAAGGCAAGACCGAGGATCGCGTCTTCTCCCGAGTAGCGCGTGGTGTATCCGAGCGCCAGCATCGCGGCGATGGTGAGCAGTGAGTGCCTGACGAGAAAGAGCGTGCGTCCGTATTGGCGGAGCAGCTCCCCGGGTCGGTAGCGAAGCGCGAATCCGGCGATGAGCGCGGCGATGAGAATCGCCGTCCCCGTCGCCGACAGCCAATTGAGGTTGAATACCGCCGGTTCGGCGGTCGCGCGGGCGACGACCGGCGGCACGCGCTGCACCATCTTGTCGAGCCCGGGAACGGCCAGGCGCGGCGCCGAGATCGCGTCGAGCCGCGCCTTGACGTTAGGCAGTCCCCAGAGGAAGACGACGACGCTCAGTACGATCCACGGTAGCCAGGGCGAGACGCGCGGCGACGCGGCCACGCTGCTGTTTGCTCGCCGCGCTGGTGCCGCCCGTTCGCCGCGTCGCCATACTCGCAGGAAGCCGGTGAGACAGACCATCGACGTCACCGACGCGACGATGTCGACGAGCCAGGGACCGTGGAAATTCGAGACGAGGAACTGCGGCACCGCGAAGCTGACACCGGCAACGAGGAGCGCCGGCCAAATCTCGAGCGTGCGTCGAAAGCCGGCATAGGCCCAGACCAGCCAGAAGGGAACGATGAGCGAAAAGATGGGAAGTTGCCGCCCGACCATCGCGCTCAGTGCATGTAGGTCGATCGAGGTCACGCCCTGGAGGGCGATGATTGGCGTTCCGAGCGCGCCGAACGCGACGGGCGCGGTGTTCGCGATCAGTGACAGAGCTGACGCTTCGAGCGGGGGGAATCCGAGGCCAATGAGAATGGCGCCCGTCACGGCGACCGGCGTTCCGAACCCGGCCGCGCCCTCGAAGAACGCCCCAAAACAGAACGCGATGAGTAAAAGCTGCAGCCGCCGGTCACTCGTTATGCCGACGATGCGCTCCTGGAGTGGCGCAAAGAGCCCGCGGTCGTTCGCGAGATGATAGAGGAAGATGACGTTGAGGATGATCCAGCCGATGGGGAAAAGGCCGTACGCCGCGCCGAAGAGCGCTGCTTTGGCCGCCATCGCCTACGCTGGTTGCTCCAGGACCTTGAACAGCGCCGCGACGTAGCGTCGGATTTCGGTCATCTCGCTCCGCAGCCGCTGCCGTCCGGCGCTCGTGAGCTGATAGTACTTGGCTTTGCGGTTGTTCTCTGACACACCCCACTCGCTGGCGATCAGATTCCGTCGCTCGAGGCGATGGAGCGCCTGATACAACGCCGCGTCGGCAACACCAAGCACGCCGTCACTCCGCTGCTCGATCCATTTCGCGATCCCGTATCCGTGCATCGGTTCCCAGGACAACGTCTTGAGAATCAGAACGTCGACGGTACCCTGAAGCAAATCGAGAGACTGCGACATGTGATCTCCACACACATAGTGTGTGGACAATGGTCAGTCACTGATTGTTAAGTCAAGTCTGAGGGGCGGGAACCGCGTGAAGTGCGGATACCGCGTAAAGGGCGTTACGAATTCTGATGGCGGGCGCGCAGCGCCCGCTTTCCTTTTTCGCCCAGCTGTTCATGCGGTATCCGCAGTTTACACGGTATCCGCTCTCTATGCAGTCCGCTATACATCCTCCCATGTCGCGGCGCTCCATTTGGCTGACGGTCCTTATGGTCCTGTGTGAGAGCAAGGTCGCTCCCGCGCAGCAGGACACCGCGCGTGCGCGCCCAAAACCAGTGCGCGACTCATCGGTCCAGGATTCGACGCTTCGCGATTCGACGCCTCCCTGGCCAACCCCGCCGACGCCGTTGCCGGGGTCGATTCTTCCGTCGCATCGTATCGTCGCGTTCTATGGCAATCCGCTTTCGCGGCGGATGGGGGTGCTCGCGGCGAAGCCCGTCGACTCGATGCTTGCGCGACTCGACCGTGAGGTCGCGGCCTGGTCAGCCGCGGATACGACGACGCCGGTGCAGCCGGCCTTGCATCTCATCGCTGTCGTTGCGCAGGGATCGCCCGGGCGCGATGGCAAGTACCGTCAGCGCGCCGACACCGCGCTCATCGAGCGCGTCTATGGTTGGGCGCGACGACAGAACGCGTTGCTCTTTCTGGACGTGCAGCTCGGGCGCAGCACCCTCAAGGAGGAGTTGCCGCGGCTCTTACCCTTCCTGAAGCGGCCCGACGTGCATCTCGGACTCGACCCCGAGTTCGCAATGGGGTCGAAGGGCACACCTGGCAATCGTATCGGCACTCTCGACGCGAGCGACGTCAACGAAGCGATCGAGTTGCTCGGCAACCTCGTGACAACCGATTCTTTACCGCCGAAGGTTTTGGTGGTGCATCGTTTCACCCGCGACATGCTCACCCATCACGAGCGCATTCAGGTGGATCCTCGCGTCCAGGTAGTGATGGGAAGATCTCTACGGCAAGATTCAGCGAGGCGACCCGTTCTACCTCTTCGAGGTCCTGCCTCGCATGTACTGGCGCAAGCATCATCTGCCGGGTGCGCGCAGTTTGCCCCTCGAGGAGCTGGAATCCACGATACCGGGGGTCGTACGAGACAAGCGCGCCGAAATTGTTGTCTACTGCTGGAACTTCACGTGACCTACTTCCAGTCGCGCTGCCCGTGATCTGGCGGCGATGGGCTACACCAACGTCCGTGATTACGCGGAGGGAAAGGAGGACTGGATCAGCGCAGGCTTGCCGCTGACGAAGGACTGACGCGTTTCGTCACACCAAGAAAAAGCAGGCCAATTTGTCGCCGTGGTGAAACCCCCTTACCCGTAATGAAACGGCGACCTGGCGAGCAGGGGCGTAGCATCGATGGGGGGTTATACGCGGAGGTCTCGATGCTTCCCCGAATAGTGGTGGTAGGACGGAAGGATGACGCCTTGGGTCGCGCGCTGAGTGTGCGCGCCGGCGAGCCTCCGTTCGCCCTGGAGTTTCATGCCGATGGCGATCTGCTCGTGGCGCGGCTGCGCGACGAGTGTCCCACGCTCGTCGTCGTCGGATTGCGCGGCCGTCGCGGCACCGCCGTCGGGGCGCTGATACGCCGGATCAAATCGTGGTGTCCGCAATTACCCGTCGTCGTTGCTTGCCTCGATGAGAGTGCACCGGGACGAGAGGTCCTGCACGCGGCGCGCGCGGGGGCCGAGCATTTCGCGTTCCGGCATGTCGATGATTTTCCTGGCGTGCTGGAGGCGCTCGTTATGCATGGCGTCGACGAGTCATCGCGACAGGCGACCGACGGTGTCGACGACATCGGACGCGCTCGGGCGCGTGCCGGGTTGCGGCGTCCCCAGCGTCACGTTCGTTATGCAGAGCGTGCTCCGGCCGCGGTGCTCGGCATGCTGCCGGCGTCCGTGTCGCCATTGTTGCGGCGGATCATTCACGCGTGCGTCGCCACTGTTCCACCGGACACGGTCGACGACCTCGCGGCGAGCATCTCGCTGCCCAAGCGGTCATTGGCGCGCGAGGCGGCACGACGGGGTTGGCCATCGCCTCACGCGTTGCTCAAATGGGGACGGCTCTTTCGTGGGGCAGCCGCCGGCGTTTCCGCGCGCGTCGAGGGGATGAGTTGGCAGGAAGCGCAGTGGGTCATCGCGGTCGAGGCGGGTTACGGCAGCGTGCGGACCGCGAGCCGCGCTTTTCGCGCGCGGGCGGGAGTAGGACTGCGCGAAATCTGGCGAGAGGGGGCAGCCGCGCTCTTACCCGGTTTCCTCGCCGCCGTCAGTCATTCGCCACCGAATAGACTCGCTAGCTGAGAGGCCGTCGCCGCGCGGCTTCGGCTCATGTCTGCCGAAAGCATCGTCACGAAGGAAGGCTTCGATGACGACTTTCAATCCGCCTCCCGTTCGTACCTCGAGCGAGCGCAAGCCAGTATAGCGTTTCATCAAGTTGCGCAGTGGGGACGCCGACTCGAGACCGAATGCCGCCGCAACGTGCTCGAGCGCGCGTCCTT
>QHUV01000493.1 GCA_003222065.1 Gemmatimonadota bacterium
CTCGCGGCGCGTCCAAGGCGCGCGAGCGTTCGCGTCGCCGCCATCGCGCTCAGCAGTCCGGCATCACCGACTCCCGCCCTCGGTTTCTCGTCGATGAACGGCGCGAGATGCACCGAAGTTCCGACGAGTTGACGATGGATCCAATCACTGACGAAGGGCGCAATTGGTGCGAGCAGGCGACATACTGAGACGAGCACCTCGTGCAGCGTGGCGAACGCGGCTCGATTGTCTTCGGAGTCCACGTCGTAGAATCGTGATCGGCTCAGACGCACGTACCAGTTTGACAGATCATCATCGACGAACTCGATGATGGTCCGCGCGGCATCGGTCGCCTGGTAGTGTCGAAGCGAGTCGTCAACGGTGCGCTCGACGACGGCGAGTCTGCCGAGCACCCACCGATCGAGCGGTGGCCGTTGCTCGACGGCCGGATCGTTTCCCGATGGCGTCCAACCGAAGTTCGCGTACAGCGCGAAGATTCCGCTATAGATGTTCTTGAACGTGAGCAGGAACCGTCCAGCCTGTTCGCGGATCACCCGCTCGTCGAATCGTCGGGGGATCCAAACGTTGCTCGCGGCAACGAAGAAGAGCCGTACCGCGTCGACGCCGTGGCGCTCGATGACGAGCCACGGATCGACGATGTTGCCGCGACTCTTCGACATCTTCAGCCCGTCGGCGTCGAGCAACAGATCGTTGACGACGACCGCACGATACGGGGGCGTGCTGGTCGTAGCGGCTCGACCTGCATCCTCGGTCGTCGTCTCGTCCATCGTGTTCGGCGCCACCATGTCGTCGAGGCCAAGGCCGACGGCGATCGCGAGGAGCGAATAGAACCACCCGCGCGTCTGGTCTACGGCTTCGGCGATGAAATCGGCGGGATATTGTTTCGTTAGGCGGTCGCGGTTCTCGAAGGGGTAATGCCATTGCGCGAACGGCATCGACCCGGAGTCGAACCAGGTGTCGATGACCTCCGGCACACGACGCATGTGGCCGGCGCAGCCGCGGGTCGTGCAGCGCCACGAGTAGCCGTCGACGTGGGGCTTGTGGGGATCGAAGTCGTTAGGCAGCGCGATACCGGCGCGCCGCGCCAGGTCGCCGTAGCTGCCAAGGACCTCCACATGCGTGTCGTCCGTATCGCAGACCCACACCGGTAGCGGCGTGCCCCAGTACCGGTCGCGGGAAATCGCCCAATCGATATTGTTCTTGAGCCATTCACCGAAGCGGCCCTCTCCCGTCTCTTCACGAACAAGCCGCCGACCACTGGCAGATCGCGTGGGAATTGGCCGCGCGCGTCCACCGGCTGCAGGAACGCGAGATTGTGGCGCTTGCCGGCGCCGTAGTCGTCGGCGCCGAAGGCCGGCGCCATGTGCACGACGCCGCTGCCGTCTTCCGCCGAGACGAATGTCTCGCCCACTATGATTTCGTGTGCGCTACCCTCAGGATAGTCGAGCCAATCGAACGGCCGCTCGTATCGCCAGCCCACCATCTCGGCGCCGCGCAGACGCCTAACGATCTCCCAGCGATTCTCGTAATCGTCGCCGAGCACGGCGCGGGCCCGATCGGCAGCAAGGATCAGCGTCCGAGAGTCATTTCCTTCCCGCCGGATCACCTCTATGTATGAGAGATCGGGATGGACCGCCAACGCGGCGTTCGAGACGAGCGTCCAGGGGGTCGTCGTCCACACCAGGATCCGTCGAACAGCGTGGCCGCCGCCGCTCCCCGCCGGCGCGTGACGCCGTTGATCGTTAGGCGAGTCACCCTCGTCGACCGCGAGCGCCACGTACACGCTCGGATCCTCCACCTCCTCGTAGCCCTGCGCGACTTCGTGGCTCGACAACGCCGTCTCACACCGCGGGCAATACGGCAGAATCTTGTGACCGCGATACAAGAGTCCGCGATCAAAAAGCGTCTTCAGCGCCCACCATACACTCTCGACATAGTCGTTCGTGTACGTGATGTACGGATGCGCATAATCGAGCCAGAACGCGATGCGGGCGCTTAGACGCTCCCAGTCGCCGCGATACCGAAACACGCTTTCGCGGCAGAGCCGATTGAACTCGGCGACGCCGATCGCTTCGATCTGCTGCTTCCCGCTGATCCCAAGCTGCTTCTCGACTTCGATCTCGACGGGAAGACCGTGCGTGTCCCACCCCGCCTTCCGCTCGACCCGGTATCCCTTCATCGCCCGGTAGCGACAGAAGAGATCCTTGATGGTTCGTGAAAAGACGTGATGGATACCTGGGCGGCCGTTCGCCGTTGGTGGACCCTCGAAGAAGACGAATGACGGCGCGTCCGCATTACGAGCGAGTGTCTGCTCGAAGAGACGCTCCTGCTCCCACAGCGCGAGGAGCTCGCGCTCGAGTGCGTCCGCGGGCCGGTCGGGGGGGAGCGGCTCGAACTGCGCTGATTGCATCGCGCCGGCGTCCGTTGCGGTCATGCGCTCACAGCCGCTCGAGCACGGCGGTAACGAGCTGCGTGAGGCGCGGCTCGGCGCGGTTCGCGACGGCGATGATCTGTTCGACGGTCGCCGGTTCCAGACTGTCGGGCAGACAGAGATCCGTGATGATCGAAAGCCCGAGGACACGCATTCCGGCGTGTACGGCAACGATCACTTCCGGTACGGTCGACATGCCGACGACGTCGGCGCCGATCGCGCGCAGGAATCGGTACTCGGCGCGCGTCTCGAGGTTCGGTCCACTGACGGCGACGTACACGCCCTCACGCAGCTCGATGCCGCGCGCGAGCGCGACGGCGCGCGCCAGCACGCGCAGTTCCGCATCGTATGCGTCGGACATGTCCGGAAAGCGCGGACCGAGACGATCGTCGTTAGGCCCTGTGAGCGGATTGTCGCCGAGCAGATTGATGTGGTCGGCGATGAGCATGAGATCGCCGGCGCCCCACAACGGATGCATGCCGCCGCACGCATTCGAGACGACCAGCGTTTTCGCGCCTAACGCGTGTAGCACACGCACCGGGAAGGTGACCTGCTGCAGCGAGTAGCCCTCATACCGGTGGAAGCGACCCTGCATCGCGATCACCGTCTTCCCCGCCAGGGTCCCGCAGAGCAACCGGCCGGCATGCGACTCGACCGTCGAGAGCGGGAAGTACGGAATCTCGGCGTAGTCGACCGAGACTGGCGTCTCGATCTCAGCCGCCAGTCGTCCAAGACCGGTTCCGAGGATCAGGGCGACGTCGGCACGCTTGCCGAACCGCTCCCGCACGACGGCTGCCGCCTCTTCGACGCGCGACAGTGTGTGAAGCGCCGGAACGGCGCTCTCGGCCACGAGCTGCACGTCCGCCGTCATCCGCGAAAGAGCGCTCCCGAGCGCGGATTACCCGCGGAAGGCTCACCCTGAGACCGCTGCTCTTCACCCACGATCGCTGACGGGTCTGGATCGGGTACGTCTTCTTCGGCGGCGATCTCCGCGAGCTGCCGCTCGAGCATTACGCGAAATTGTTTGAGGTAGCCGCGCCGCATCCGCGCCAGAAGCAAGATCTGGTCGGAGAAGCGCATCGCCTCTCCCTGCGCGCCCCGAACCATGTGGTCCGCCTCGGCGCGCGCCTCGCGCAGAATCAGCTGTGCTTCGCGCTCCGACTGCTCGCGCACGTCGGCGCGCAGCTGCTGCGCGGACACCAACGCGTCGTTGAGCGCTTTGTCACGATCGCGGAACCCGCGCAACTGCTCGGTGAGCGAGCGCACCGTCGAGTCGAGATCCTGGTTCGCTCGCGTTAGGCGCTCGAGCTCGTCGGCGACCTGCTCGCGAAAATCGTCGACGCGCCCCTGATCGTACCCGCGCATCGACTTGGGGAACTCCATGCGGCGCACGTCGACTGGCGTCAGCCGGAACTCGTCGCTCATGCAGGCCTTGCTCCGAAAAGGATGGTACCGAGGCGGACGAGCGTCGCGCCTTCTTCTACCGCGATCTCGAAGTCGTTGGACATTCCCATCGAGAGCTCCGTCGCGTCATGTCCCGCGCTCGCCAACGTCGCGCGGGCGTCGCGCGCGCCGGTAAAGACTCGTCGCAATGTGCCCTCGTCCGCGTCGAAGGGCGCCATCGTCATGACGCCACGGACGTGCAGCCCGGTCAGTGCCTGCATTCGCTCCCCTTCCGCCCCCAACGTCTCCAACGCAAAACCTCCCTTCGTCGCCTCACCCACGATGTTCACCTGCAATAAAACATGCGCCTCCTGAACGCGGTTTTCACCCACGTCCGGGAGTCCAGCTTCCCACGCCGCTTCCGCCGCATCGGGGCCATGTGTCTTGGTCACGGCTACGACCGTGACGCGTTGTCCATGTCCCCCCCGAACCACGGCGGCATCAATACGCTCCCGGACCTCCCGCACGCGCTCCGGCAGGTCAGAAAAACGCATAACGTACCAAGTTATCGGCGGTTACAGAGCGAGGCAAGTGAATCGCTCTGGGCTTGGCTGGGGCTCGGAAGAAGTGACAACCGAGGACAGGAAAGCAGCCCAAGTGCATACTCGTCGATGGTATCAGTGGATTCGCGCGCCGTGAGTCCGTCCCGCCACCGCTCGATGCGTCGCGCCCAATCGCGCGTCGCTGCACTGTCGATGGCCAGCAAAGGTGTCGCGCGCGGATCAGTGGTGTCGCCGGCCGCTGACGTGCGCTCGACATAAACGAGTCCGGACATCGTCCAATCGCGGCCCAGCTGACTTCGCGTCCGTCGATCGAC
>QHUV01000494.1 GCA_003222065.1 Gemmatimonadota bacterium
AGTTGAGTGAGAACGTGGTCGGATGGCTCGGGAGATGAAACGCCAACTCGGCCGCGTCCTGATATCGATCGGCGGCGGCCCAGCTGTGCTCAGGACTGGATCTAGGTCGTCGTACGGTTGTCTCGACTGCCCCGGCGAGCTCACGCCATCCGGCGGATCGCGCCAGTGGATCCTTAGGCGGCGGAATTGGGAGAATCGCGAAGGCCGCGTGGAAGTAGATCGCAAGCGAAAGAATAGCCGCGAGACAGAGGCCGGCGCGAAGCCATTTCGTGATTGCCCGCGATTGATCGAGCGATGCCAGTAGTGGAATAGCGGCGATGTATGTCGGCGCCGGCCAATTTGCCTCCACCCGCTGACGCGTCGCACTGTAACAGAAAAAGAGAAACGCGAACGCCGCAATCATCGCCAACGTGAATGAAGCGTCCGACGCGGAGCGTCGCAGTCCGCGCGCCGTCGCAACGGCAAAGAGCACGAACAGAATGGGAGACACGAGTCCCGCCTGTCCGCCGATCAGATCGCCTAACCGCTTGAAGGGCGCAAGCGGGTCACGGTGCGCCGCAGGCGCGAGTCCGTGGTGAATCTGAAAACCGAACGACACCCAGTGGTGTGCGGCATTCCACTGCAGCACGGGCAAGAAGACCAGCGTCGCGGCAAGGCACGCGACGTATGGTCCGGGCTCGCGCAATCTGACGCGCAAGCTCGCGCGCGACAGCACGGCGATCAGCACGCCCACGGGCATCAGGATCGACGTGTACTTCGAGCAAAAGGCGAGACCGAGCGAAATCCCGGTGACTGTCCACCACCCGAGCGACGCTCGCGAGCGCGACGCTTCTTGCAGCGCGCGCACGACAGCGTACACACTGACCGCGGTGGTGGCAAGGAGCGGCGAGTCGGGCGTGGCGAGGACGAGACCGGCGGCGGCCAGCGGCATGCACGTGATGATGAGCGCCGCGCGTAGTGAGGCTTGGTCCCCGGCGAGTCGCCTCGCCACCGCCGACGTCGCCAGCGCGGCGACCAATCCCGCGAGAACGGGCAGCACTCGCACGCCTAACGGGACGTTGCCGAGCAGCGCCGTGCCACCGCGAATCAGCAACGGAATCCCGGGCGGATGATCGAAGTAGCCGGGGGCGAGATGCCGTGACCATTCCCAGTAGTACGCCTCATCTCCGAAGAGAGGGATGAGGCCGGCGAACAGCAGTCGCAGGAGCACACCGGCGACGAGCACGCCGGCGATGAGTCTACCATGAGACGCCAGCGGCCGCGTGACGGCCACCTGGCTCAGGTGACGCGCAGCCGGCGGCGCCGACGCCATGCACTTGTTAGGCGGACAGCCACAGTGATCGCCCAGACCCACACGATCCACATGACTCGCTCGTCCACGGACAGGGTCGCCAACATGCGCCAGATGACGATTGGCAAGGTGAGCGTTGACTCCAGCGCGTTACCCCCGTTCAGCTCTCCGGCGATGCGACGTTCCACGACGCGCGTCGCCTGGCGGCCTTGGTGCAGCGATCGCTCGATGGAAGCGGCCAGGGAATCGGTGCGCATCCCGCGCCAGCCAGGAACGATGAGCAGCGTCCAACCGGGCGCGGCGCGGCCCCAGCCATGATTGTCGCTCCCCGCCACCATCGCGAGATTGAGACTGTCGGCCAAATGTACGATCCGCGACCGCATAATACGCGTTTCATCAAGACCGCGGGGTGATCCGTCGACCAGCTCAATTGACCGAACGCCAGCCGTGCCCGGCCCTTTGGCCGCGACTATTCTGTCCAGTCGCCCGGGAAGCGTCTCGATCACGATCGGCTCACGGCCGGCGAGCAGGCTCGCCAGGGTCAGCGCCTGCTCGTCGATGTCGCGCAGATCCGGGGTCGTGAGTCCTTTGTAAAAGCGATTCGCGTTGAGCACGTTCACGTGCTCACCACGCCAACTTACCTCCAAGGCTTGCAGTAGGACGGTGCCTTGCCCCGCTTCCGTCGGATTCTCGGCGATGCCAAGCTCGGCGCCTTGAACTGTACGGTGGTCGGAGATGTAGGCGACGTCGAATCCCGAAGCGCGGTGCCAGGCGCGCGCGTCCGCCGGCTCCCATCCAGGCCGGCCGTCGTGCGAGAACTTCGTGTGAGAATGGAAGTCCGCGGTGAGAATGACGTCCGAGGGCTCGGCGGCTATCGCGGCCATGGGCCTCGGTGCCGCGATTGCTGCTACATAGACGACAGCCAGGATCAGCACGAAAAGCGCGGCATAGGCCAGCTCGCGCACGAACCGTGGGCGTTCGGCCGGAGAACCACCCTCCGGGCGCCGCTCTCCTTTCGCGCGCCACTCTCGAATCGCGGCATACACGAGCACTAGCGAGATCAAAACGATGACGTGCTGCCGCGCGCCGAGCAACGTGAGCGTGTCGAGGACGTCGGAGATGGGCGCGATGGCTAGATAGCCGATGGAGAGATCGAGGTGCGCCTCCGAGACATTCCCGAGCGTGACGGCATCGCGGATTGGTTCCTCGGCGACAGCCGCGGCGAGAATGACAAGCAGTGTCGTCGCGACGGCGAACCATGGTAGTCGCCGATACAGCG
>QHUV01000495.1 GCA_003222065.1 Gemmatimonadota bacterium
AGTCCGGCAAAGATCGCTGGCCCGCGAAGCACCATCGCTCCGTCGAACACACGCGCGGCGAGTGATAATCGTCCGCGAGCGCTCGCCAACTGAAAGAGCCAGTGGCGCGCCCGGCTGCGCTCGTCCTCGGTCGCGCCGCCCGTGACCAGTCGCGCGAGCAGATATTCAGCATCTTCGTATCCTACGCCCGTGACTAATGCGCTCTGTGCGATGTCGGTGCTCACGGACGTCGAGATGATGCGCTCGAGCGCCGCCATGGCACGAGCGTGCCGTCGTGCATCGCGAAACACCGTACCCGCGAACCAGAGGCCGAACGTTCCATATCGCGACGTGGAGTCGAGAGCGAGCAAGTGCTCCGCGGCGCGGCGAGCGTTCGCGCTGTCGCCTAACCGCAAATACAGATCGGGCAGGTGCTCGGCCGCATAGCCGTAGCTCGAGTCGCTGGCGAACGCGCGGCTGAAGGCATTGAGGGACCGCAGCGGCGCATCGTCGAGGCCTTGCAGTGCGCCAAAGTGGTAGAGGTTGTCGCCGAGTGCGTACCACGCCTCGGCTCGATGTGGCGCGATCTCCACCGCGCGCTCTGCTAGCTGGCGGAGCCGAGACTTGGCCGGCCAGCGTGGATAGGACGTACCCACCCATGCCTCGAGGACGGCGCGATCGCCCGCGCTCAGCTTGTCCCGCCCGCGCCAGGCGACCCGCCATCCCTCATTCCAGTCGCCGGCATCCAACCAGCCAACCGTTAGGCCGAGCCCCATCCCCGCGAGAGCGAAGCTCGAGTCTCCCGCGATCGCGGCGCGGTAGTGGGGCACGGCATCTTCGAACCGCCCACGCCGACTGAGCGCCTGGGCCTGAATGTACTCGCGCAGAGTGGCGATGGACTTGTCGCCGAGAGAGGCAAGGTTGCGGGCGTCCTCTCCCGCATGCAGCGCCAGTAGCTGCGCGACGAGTCGATCGACGAGGACCGGAACGCTGTCCTGAGGACCCTGCACCGTGGCTTGACGCGTTGAACCACGCCTAACGTCGCGCAGCGCGCCGGTCAGGGTCACGGTCCGCCCGGCGCCACTCACGGTACCCAGCAGCAGCTGCGCGGCCCTGAAATGACGAGCGATCTGCATCGCGGTATGCTCGTCCACGTCGGAGGTGTCGGTGCCTCCGGCTCGATGCCACGCCACGAAAATAGAACGCGCATCCACCACGCGCGCCGATCCGGTGAATTTCGCGGAGACGAGGTCGACCATCCCTTCGCGCAAGGAGTGAAGCAGGGGGTCGGCTCCGCTCACGCGAAAGGGAAGCACGGCGATCAAGTCGGGATCGACGGTCTCGCTCGCGGATCCCGCGACATACCAGCTGATTCCGGCGGCTACGACGAGGCCCGCCGACGCCACCAGCCACCATCGACGTCGCACGACTGTCGATCTTCCGGTGCGGCGGTGTTGCAGTATCGCGTCTAGCTCCCCCAAGAGCTGGCGTGCGGTGCGAGGCCGGCGTTCGGGCGTCTTCTCCAGGCAACGCATAACGAGATCGGCGAGCCGCCGGGGGATCTCTGGACACTTGCTGGCCAGCGGCGGCGGTGCTTCGCGCGTATGCGCCATGAGGATCCAGTTCACCGGTACATATCCAAACGGCGGCGCACCGCTGAGCAGTTCATACGCCAAGCAGCCGAACGAATACAGGTCGGCACGGTGATCCGCGTCCTCTTCACCGTTGACCTGCTCCGGAGCCATGTACGCGGCCGTGCCCAGCGTGGTTCCCGGCCGCGTCAGGGTGTCAGCGACTGATCCCGAACGAGACTCGAAGAGCGCCTTCGCGAGGCCGAAGTCCGTGACCAGCGCGTGGCCGGCGCTGAGGAGGATGTTGTCAGGCTTGATGTCACGGTGCACGACGCCGTGAAGGTGGGCATGTGCCAGCGCGTCGGCGACTTCGCGGAGAATGTGCAACGCATCGTCGAGCGGAAGCACATGTTGGCGGTTCAGTCGCTCGCGCAGCGATTCCCCTTCGACGAAGGGCATCGTGTAATAGGGCACACCGTTCATGTCTCCCGCCGAGAGGACGGGTACGATGTGCGGGTGCTGTAGTTGTGCTGCGAAAAGAATCTCGCGCTTGAATCGCTCGACGCTCAAATCGGCACTGAGCTCGGGCGCGAGGACCTTGAAAACCAC
>QHUV01000496.1 GCA_003222065.1 Gemmatimonadota bacterium
TTCGATGCCGGTGACGCGCTCGGCACCTTGATGAAGCACATCCAGGCGCCGCTCCCGCATCCGACTCTGGACACGGAGGAGGAGCGGGCGCTGTTTGCAGTGATCGAGCGGATGCTCGCCAAGCATCCCGAGGATCGGTTCCGCGACGCGGATGAGCTGATCGCCGCGCTCGGTGGACGCGAAGTCATTGTCGGAACGGGCGAGCACCGGCGCTGGTCGCCGACACCCGGACCGATACCAACGGCGCAGCTGACGGCCGCGACGGCACCGATCGCGGGCGCCGATGCGTTCTCGGGTGCGGGCGCGTCGCATTCAACTCCCGCACTCGACGCTGCATTCGACGCCAGTATTCAGTTGCTGAAGCGGCAACGGCCACGGCTGCGAGAGCTTGCCGGCAGCGTGGGGAAGATTTTCCGCGGCGGAAAGCCAATGGTCATGGGCGCGCGCCGAGCCATGCGTCGCGCCGCAGCTCCTGTCCAACCGGCCTCGCGCGCCGTCAGGCGTCTGGTTGGGCGGCACGGCAAGGAGATCTGGTCGTGGATGAAACGAACGCTCACGTCACGCGGCTCGACGTTGTCGATGGCGTCGGCGTTCATCATCGCCGTTGCGGTACTGACCTTCTCGGCGTTTCGAATGACGGCTGGTGCGGCGCATAGTCAGTCGCGTTGTCCGACTGATTTGGCCAGTGACGGAAGGCGTCCATTCGGCGTACTCGTCGACTCGATAGGCAGCAGCGCCCAGGGGAGCGACGTCAACGTTCACTTCGACGTATGCGGCTTGAACGAGGGCGCTCTGTTCAAGGTCCGGATGTCGGTGATCCGCGACGGCAGCCGTCACGCGGCTGATCGGATGACGGCGAACTTCGATGATGTGGCGACCGGTATCGGCACGCGGCGGCAACACTCGCTCGCCGTCGCGACGCTGCCCGCGGGCAGTTACCGCCTAACGGTTGTCGTCACCGACGACCACGGGCATCGCCGCGACACGGACCTGCCGCTCCGCATCGTCAGCCGGTAGTCGGCTGGCGGCCCATTAAAACGGAAGCCACCAGAAGCGTTTGTGCGGGCGACGCACTGGACGCGGTCGCGCCAAGACGCGAGCCGCCGATCTCTTCTTGACGCCGGCGTAGTCGACGTCGAAGATGCGCGTCGTCTTGCCCGGCATCGGTGGCAGGAGCAGGCGCGCCGAGGCGGAGGGCGCTGGCAGCAATACAACGCTCGCGTTCCCGAGGGGTCGCAGAGACGACATGTCGATGCGGACCACGGCGCCTGCGACCAGTCGCTCGCCGCGGTTGCGCACGGTGACGTCGAAGCCATCCTCGCGCGGACGCACGCGTGCCTCGATCTGGGCGCGGGCGCGCCACCATTCGGCAACCTCGCCCGTGGTGGCCAGCCAGACGCCCGTGTCGGCGGCGATCGCGCGCGCGACTTTCGCGAGCGCCGGCACGAACGTCGGCGCGGCGAGGAGCTGTGAATGGTAACTCAGCGCATACAGGCCGTTGAGCGCACGCAGGCGCGCATACTCGGCGAGGAGGACCTTCGCGGTGCCGGCCGCGTCGTTACGCGCGGCGGACACGGCGGCGAAATCGTCGCTGCCGACGCGCCCGATTAGCACCAGAGTATCTCGTCCGATCGGCAGCAGCTCGGGCGACGCCGAGCGAGAATCATTCGCGCCGAACAGATAGCGGCCGCCCGTGGCGAGCCATGCACTCATTGTCGCAAGGTCGAACTGCTCCTGCGGCGGACGCAAACCGTCAACGGGCCTTCCGAGCATCCCGGCGAGATCGTGTTGTGTGATTGCGAGGCGACCGCGCTGCTCTTTAGCGGAGAGTCCGCCTAACAAGCGATGATTCTCGGTATGGCTGCCAATCTCGCCGGCATTGGCGAGATCGCGTGTTAACCGCGTATAATCGCGCGCCAGGTTCGACGTGACGAAAAATGTCGCCGGCACGCGCGCGGCGCTCAAAGAGTCGAGCGCGTACTGGGCGTTGCTGAACGACGCCTCGACGTCCTGGGCGATGGTCGCAGCGGCGGTGCGCCCCTTCGGCCAGGGCTCGATGCTCGCTGTAGGAACGCCGGCCGCCCAGGCGACACTGTTTCGGACAAGGAGCGCACCGAGGGCTCGGTCCCACGGCAAGCTCACGACGTCACGCAGCTCGAAACCCCAGTACACGGCGCGGCCGCGGTTCAGCGCCGCGTGTGTGATAGCGGCGTCGAGAAGTGGCGCGGCACCGGCGGGCTGCGGCTGGAGTGAGTAATCGGAGTAGAACGCATCGCGTCGCGCAACGCGCAAGGCAACTTGACGGCCCGGATTGAGGTCGATGCGGGAGCCCGGTGGAATGTCGATGGTGAGCGGGCTCCCGGCGGGCAGTGTCACGTACGTCATCGTTCGTGACTCGAGCGTGTCGGCGCGCGACGCCCCGGTCGCGCCGATGATGAGCCCGTAGCCAAGTGGCCGGCATCCGCCATCATGTATGCCGGTGAGGCCGGTGATGATCACGCCGCCACCGCGGGCGACGACGGCCTCGATCGCTTCGCGCGCGTCAACCGTTAGGCAAGGCGAAGAGGGAATGACGAGAGCGCGCGCGGATCGATCGGCGCGCGCCGCGGCCGCGGAAACGATGCGTACGTCGGCGCCGACGCCGGTGAGGACAGCACGCCAAGCGCCGACGATCGAATCGAGCGCGCCGGGGGCCGTATAAAACGACGCTGCGGCCTCATCGCGGACGACGTCGACGACGACCCGCGTCGGCAGATGGGCATCCGCGAGGAGCGAAGGCATGCGCTGTACGATGCGCGACCCCGAGAAGCGCGCCGGTTCGGAGCGGATGGCCGCGTCGCCACGACGGCGCGTGAG
>QHUV01000497.1 GCA_003222065.1 Gemmatimonadota bacterium
GAATCAGTCCGCTCGCGGCGAGGAGACCAACCGTTGCCCGGTAGAGCGCATGTGCGGCGTCGGTGAATTGCCCCGAGGCCGCGAGCCGCTCCGCTTCTCGCCAGGGATCCCGCGCGCCTCCGCTGACGCCGACGCGCCGCTCACCTTCCTCGAGAACGGCCGCGCGTAGCCGCGCCGCGTATACGACGCGTGCCACGATCAGAATCCCCACTATCACCGCGGCGACCGTCGCCACCAATCGGCCATGCGGCATGCCACGAAAGGACTCTATGAGGCGGGCAAGCGCCTCCTGGATCCACTGCATGACCCGGTCGAGAAGCGTCGTGCTGAGCTCGCGCCGATATGCGGCTTGCTTCACGATCGCGGCCACGGTGTCGTGAACTGCCGCGCGCGGCCAGATCGGCACTGGCACGCCGTCCGTCTGCGGTGCGAGCATCGACGCGGCTCTTCGCGCCCTGCCTTACGAGGCCGTACTTGCCGTCGGCGTCCCCAACGCGCCGGTCATGACCTCGATGTCGAAACCCTCGGCGCGGATCCGCGTGTCGTAGTAGAGAATCATTTGCGTGATCCCGATGAGTGGATACGCAACCACCGTGTAGAGGGACTGCAGGACGACACTGCCCGCGGCGTTTCCCATCAGTGCCGCGACCATCGTCACGGCGATCGAGAGCACACTGAAGATCACGATCACGAGCATCAGCGTCAGGATGATGTGGCCTTTCCGACCCCGAGAGAGTACGCCCGATCTCGAGA
>QHUV01000498.1 GCA_003222065.1 Gemmatimonadota bacterium
TGGGCTCACTGTACCGGGTGCGATGCGAAGGCTCGGTGTCGACCTACCTAGCGAGCCCCGGCCGGTATCGCCGAGTGGTTTGGGCGTCGACGTCCGCCGGCGTGAACGCCACCTTCTTCAACTCGCCGCGCGCGAACATCGCCGCCTGGTCGTCGTGGAAGGGCGAGTCGGCGCGATCACTCTCGCCGTAAGCGAGCACCGAGTACGCGTGTGGCGTGTCGGTGAACTCGACGGCGAGGATCCAGCCGTCGCCGCCGACGGCGGCGCGCTTGCCGTCCGGCTCATTCCGGAACCAAAGCACGCGGAAGCATCCGAGATCACCGTTGCAGCCGCCGACCGGGACGTCGACACTGCCGACGCGGACGCGATGCACGTCGCCCCACGCGACGTCGGCGGCACCGTAGCGTCGCGTCGTCTCGTCGACCGCCCAGGCAAACGCCGCGGCCGCACGCACCGCGTCGCGTAGGCCGCGGGGGGTGGATGACGGCGCCGTTGGGCTCCATGGCTGGGCATACAGGCTATCGGCGATGGAGCCCTCGATGTAGTGTCGCCACCAGACCTCGAAGAGAACGCCGCCTTTGCTCGCCGGCGCGACCGTGTTGTCCCAGCGCGCGAGGGCGTCGGCGGCCAGCGCGACGTTAGGCGCCGGGTTCGACGCCCGCGCCGCGGCAATGAGATCGCTCTTCACGCGATCGGCGAGGAGCATGTGGTAGGAGTGCTTGAGCGCGATGACGTCCGCGAGGCTCAGCTTCCTGTTCGTGTCGATGAGCTCGAGGCTCATCTGCGTCCGGAGACCGAGCTTCGGGTCCGGGAAGTTCGCCGGGTAGCGCGCCCGGTCGAGCGGCTGATGCAAATTCGTGAAATAGGGGGGGTCGTTGGAGTTCTGAACGTAGCCGCCTTTCGGGTCGACAAGCTGGGGCAGCGAGTCCCACGGCACATAACGAGTCCAGACGTCGGCGGTGCCGTGGGCGGGGACGGCGGCCGTGTCGCCGCCACTGGGATGAGGGAGCGAGGGAATCGACGCATTCCACACATAGAAGATGTGGCCGGCCCGATCGGCATACGTGAAATTCGAGTTGACGCGCGCCCGCATGCGCATAGCATCCTTCCATTGCTCGAGCGACTTCGCGCGCATCATGCGCAGGAACTGCTGACCGGCGCGATAGTCCCCGTCGCCGCCCGCCTTGAGGACGTAGATCTTTCCGCCGCCGCGATAGATCACCTGGCCTAACGACGTTCGCCACAGCTCACGCGTCTCGCTGGATAGTCCGGGGCCGTTCTTGTATTCCACGGTGACGAGCTGCCGCTCCAGCGGCAGCGAGGCGCCGTCGAACAAGTAGGAATCGGCGCGCGTCGAGTCGACGTCGAGCGCGTAGATGGCGTTGAGCTCGGGCGCGTTGTTCGTCGTCGCGAAGCCAAGGTCGTGGTTGAAGCCCCCCACGACACTGAACGGACCACCGATGCGGAAGTCACCATAGAAATCCATCACGTTAGGCACGGTGATCTGCGCCTCGTAGTAGCCGGCGTCCCACGAGAGGTGTGGGTTGCGCATGAGGATCGCCCGGCCCGATTGCGTCCGGCTCGGCGCGAACGCCCACGCGTTGGAGCCGACGTCGGGTACGTCGTCCGGCAAGCCCGCGGGGGGCTCATTGGCGGAGACGGGTCGCTGCCGCCTCGGCGCCGTCGGCTCCATCCGCGCGAGAAAGCGCCGCGTTGCCGTCGCCGGCGGTGTCTCGACGTCCTTCGACGCGACGTCGTCGCCGGTAAAGTGCGGATTGAATCCGCCAGGGAATTCTTCCGGGTGCAGCTCGACGTACCGATTGGCGCCGGCCGCGAAACCCTCATACATGTCGCGCGTGTCCTGATCGACCAGCGCGTAATGCCTAACGGCTTCCGCGTGGGCGAGGCGGGCCGGATAGTCGCCCTCGATGCTGTCGCGGCCAAACCATTTTCCCATCTCGCCCCGCGCGCGGACGAGCGCGAAGGCGACACGCGGGCCGTAGTCCTCGAGCTGCACGTACGCCAGCGCGTATGCCGCTGCCTTGAGGTTGGCCGCGCGGATGTGCGGGACGCCGTGCGCCGTGCGCAAGACCTCGACCTGCGAGGCGAGTGCCGGCGCGGCTGGCGCCTGTGCCCGAAGGGACGCACCGATAGCGCCGACGAGCAGCAACGTTCGGCCCGCGACGTTGACTACTGCCACTTGAAGGTCTCCGAATTTGGTTTGGAGAAGCTATAGCGGTGCGGCGTGGGTTGTCATCCCGGCCTGGCGAACGAGTGCATCGCGCCACGGGCTGGTACAGCGTCAACGCGCACCAACGCGGACAACGGCACGGACGGACGCGGACAAAAGAGCTGCAACGGCTCATCACGGATTTCCCGGATGCAAAAACAGATTTCACGGATTGCTCATCAGCAGCTATACCTCCGCCCGCGACGAGCCCGGACGATGCTCTTTGTGACGGCACACCAGTCGGGTCCGGTGCGAGGAGCTGCCCGAGGTCGTTAACAAAGAAAGATCGTCCGGGCTCGTTGGGCGGGAGTCGTGAGCGCGCACGGAGCGGATCCGTGAAATCTGTTTGAATCCGGGAAATCCGTGATGAGCTGTTGTCGCTGTTTCGTACGTCCGTCCGTGCGCTGTCGTCCGCGCTTGGCCCGAGGAGCGCAAGTGA
>QHUV01000499.1 GCA_003222065.1 Gemmatimonadota bacterium
CACCGCGAACGACAGCGGTCTCGAGATCGCGCTCGATTACGCGCTGCAGTGTTCCCCGGATCATCCGTGGGTGAAGGAGCATCCGGACTGGTTCCACATTCGTCCCGATGGCACGATCAAGTACGCCGAGAATCCGCCGAAGAAGTATCAGGACATCTACCCGATCAACTTCTGGTGCGAGGATCGGCAGAATCTCTGGAACGCGTGCCGGGACGTCTTGCTGTTCTGGATCGCGCGCGGCGTCAAGACGTTTCGCGTCGACAATCCACACACCAAGCCGCTCACCTTTTGGGAATGGGTGATTGCCGAGGTCCAGCGAGATCACCCCGACGCGATCTTCTTCGCCGAGGCGTTCACGCGACCCAAGCGCATGAAGAGCCTGGCCAAGCTCGGCTTCACGATGTCGTACACGTACTTCACCTGGAAGAACACCGCGTGGGATCTGCGCGACTATTTCGAGGAGCTCACCGCGACGCCGGTGGTGGAGTACTTCCGCGGCAATCTGTTCGCTAACACGCCCGACATCCTCAATGAATTTCTGGTGCAGGGCGGACCACCGGCGTTTCGCATACGGTTATTGCTCGCGGCGACTTTGTCACCTTTATACGGTCTGTACAGCGGATACGAGCTCTACGAGAACGTTCCGCAACGGCCGGGCAGCGAAGAGTACCTGGATTCGGAGAAGTATCAGATCAAGCCGCGAGATTGGGAGGCACGTGGCAACCTCAACCCGATGATTCAACAGATGAATCAAGTCAGGCGCGAGAATCGCGCGCTGCAGCGGAACGACAATCTCACCTTTCACACGAGCGAGAACGCGCGAGTGCTGTTCTATCGGAAAGCGGCGACGGTCCGACCGCGGCAATGGACGGGCGGGAGGGACTCCTTCTACGATGTGCCTGCCAAGATCCTCCCGGACTCCGGTCGCGCCGAGGGTAATCTGCTGATCGCGGTAACCCTCGATCCGCACACGGTGCAGGAGTCGATGGTGCACGTGCCGCTGACCGAGCTCGGTCTCACCGAGACCGACGCCTACGTCGTTCATGATTTACTAACAGGCGCGCGCTACACCTGGCGCGGTGCGCGCAACTATGTCCGGCTGGACGCGAAGTCCGGGGTGGTGGGACACGTCTTCCGCGTAGAACGTGAAATGTCATCCCGAGGAGCGTAGCGACGAGGGATCTGCACCTGACCGGCTAAGTGCAGATCCCTCGCTGCGCTCGGGATGACAGACACGCCCACGCTCAACGCTCAACGCTCTACGACCGTGTCCGATCCACTCTGGTACAAAGACGCCATCATCTATCAAACCCACGTGAAGTCATTCCGCGATGAAAACGCGGATGGCTATGGGGACTTCCGTGGATTGACCGAACGGCTGGACTACATCCAGCAGCTCGGCGCGACATGCGTGTGGCTGTTGCCATTCTATCCGTCGCCGCTGCGCGACGATGGCTACGACATCTCATCCTACGAATCGATCAATTCCACTTACGGGTCGATCGACGATTTCCAGCACTTTCTCGACGCCGCGCACGAGCGCGACCTCAAGGTCATCACGGAGCTCGTCATCAACCACACGTCGGATCAGCATCCGTGGTTCCAGCGCGCGCGTCGAGCGCCGAAAGACTCGCGCGAGCGCAACTGGTACGTGTGGAGCGATGATCCCAATAAGTACGCCGGCGCGCGCATCATCTTTACTGATACAGAGACTTCCAATTGGACCTGGGACCCCGTTGCCCAGCAGTTCTTCTGGCATCGCTTTTTCAGCCATCAACCAGATTTAAATTTTGATAATCCCGAGGTGTTGGAGGCGGTCAAGAACGTCATGCGCTTCTGGCTGAAAATGGGCGTCGACGGCCTGCGTTTGGATGCAATCCCGTATCTGATCGAGCGGGATGGCACAAACTGCGAGAATTTGCCGGAGACGCACGTTCTATTGAAGAATCTTCGGCATGCGCTCGACGCCGAGTTCGAGAACAGGATCTTCCTCGCCGAAGCGAATCAGTGGCCACCGGACGTTCGACCGTACTTCGGTGACTCGGACGAGTGCCACATGGCGTTTCATTTTCCCGTGATGCCACGCATGTACATGGCGCTGCGGAAGGAAGACCGAACGCCGATGGTCGACATCATGCGGCAGACGCCGGCGATTCCCGAGGACTGCCAGTGGGCGATCTTCCTGCGCAATCATGATGAACTGACGCTCGAGATGGTGACCGACGAAGAGCGCGATTACATGTACCAGGAGTACGCGCGTGAGGCGCGGATGCGCATCAACGTCGGCATCCGGCGTCGCCTGGCGCCATTGATGGACAACGGCCGCCGGCAAATCGAGATCATGAATGCGTTGCTGATGTCGATGCCGGGCACGCCGATCATCTACTACGGCGACGAGATCGGCATGGGCGATAACGTCTATCTCGGCGACCGCAATGGCGTGCGGACGCCGATGCAGTGGTCGACCGATCGCAACGCCGGATTCTCCGACGCGGACAGCGCGGCGCTTTACAGTCCGGTGATCGTCGATCCACCCTATGGCTTTCAGGGGATCAACGTCATGGCGCAGGAGCGTACGTCGACGTCGCTCTTGCGCTGGATGCGCCGGTTGATCGCCGTTAGGCGCGAGTTCAAGGCCTTCGGCCGCGGCACGTGGGAGCCGCTGCATCCGGACAACCGGCGCG
>QHUV01000500.1 GCA_003222065.1 Gemmatimonadota bacterium
AGGCAGAGCAGCACGCACCGCGGCGATGACCGTTTACCGAATGAGAAAGCACAATGTCAAGCACTACGATCACTCCATCACGTTCATTGACACACGTTAGGCATAGCGTGCGCGCGGCGCGCCTGACGTCGTTCGCGGCCATCACGCTCTCGGGTCTCCTTGCCGTTGGCGGCACCGCATCGGCTCAGGGAACCACGAGGTTCGAGCTCCGCCCGTTCGTGGGAGCGTACATCCCGACCGGCGATCAACGCGATCTGCTCAAGGACGCCGTGCTCGTCGGCGCACAGCTTTCGTACAACGTCATTCCCGCCTTCAGCGTGACCGGTTCCTTCGGCTGGTCGCCGAGCAAGGACCGCGTCACGGCGGGCAACCAAACGCTCGACATCTATCAGTACGACGTCGGTGGCGAGCTGCGCGCGGCGTCGTTGTTCGATGGCGGCGTTTGGAACTTCACGCCATTTGTCGGACTTGGCGTCGGCGGCCGCACGTATAACTACCGCGACCTCAATGTCGGCTCGAAGACAAACTTCGACGGCTACGGGGCGTTAGGCGGGGACATCGGATTCGGTCCGATCGGCTTCCGGATCGAAGCTCGTGACTACGTGTCGCAGTTCAAGCCGCTCACCGGCACTGGCGACACGAAGACGCGCAACGACATCGGCCTCGCAGCCGGGCTGTCGTACCGGTTCTAGAGTTCATTTGATCTAACCGCCGAGGACGCAGAGGACGCGAAGGAAACCAGGACAACGGTTTCCTTCGCGTCCTCTGCGTCCTCGGCGCTTCGGTCTGACGCTAGCCCCGGTCGGCTGTTACATGGCCGTTACAAAACGTTCCCGTTTGCGTTACGCGCTCCGGCGAACCTTCGCGGACGATTGTGCGCTCATTTCCCGCACACTTTCCCCACACGGAGCCGCTCGTGAAGCTTCTCTCAATCTGCCTCGGCGCGGCCGTGGCAATCGCTGCCTGCGCGAAGGGTTCGGACAATTCTGCCAACGACAGCACGAGCGGCGCGGCAGCGGCGGCCGCCTCGTCCGCGGGCGGAAGCGCTGGCCTCACGGGTGCCGGCGCCACATTCCCGTATCCGATCTATTCAAAGTGGTTCGACTCCTACGCCACGAAGACGGGTGTAAAGATCAACTATCAGCCGATCGGATCGGGTGGCGGCATTCGCCAGCTCTCGGAGCAAACGGTGGATTTCGGCGCCAGCGACGCGCCAATGACCGACGACGAGATGGCCAAGGCGAAGGGCGGGCCAATTCAGCACATCCCAACCGTCCTCGGCGCGGTATGCATCACCTACAACGTGCCCGAGGTTACGAAAGCGCTAAACCTTACCGGCGACCTCATCGCCGACATCTTCCTCGGCAAAGTCACAAAGTGGAACGACTCACGGATCGCCGCGTTGAACAAAGGCATAACGCTGCCGAACCGTGACCTCGTGGTGGTGCATCGGTCGGACGGCAGCGGAACGAGCTATATCTTCACCGATTATCTGAGCGCCGTGAGCGCGACGTGGAAGGCATCACCCGGAAAGGGGAAAGACGTCAGTTGGCCGACAGGTCTCGGCGCGAAAGGCAATGACGGTGTGACGGGACAGGTCAAACAGACCCCCGGCGCCATTGGTTACGTCGAGCTCGCGTACGCGCGCCAGAACAAGCTTCCGACGGCCTCGATCCGGAATGCGGCCGGCCAGTTCGTCGCTCCGTCGATCGCGGCGGTAACGGCCGCCGCGGCCGCGGCCGCGCAAAAGCTGCCGCCGAACACTGACTATCGACTCTCCATCGTCAACGCCGCGGGCGCGCAAGCGTATCCGATCACGTCGTTCACGTGGATCCTGGTGTACAAGACGCAGCCTAACGCGGAAAAGGGGAAGCAGCTGCTGGATTTCCTGAAATGGGCTCTGCGCGATGGCGAGCCGATGGCGCCAAGCCTCGATTACGCACCGCTACCGGCGGCTCTCGTGACGCGACTGGACTCGACACTCGCCACGATCAAGGTCGGCGCGACCCCGTGACGGAGGTTCTCGCGCGCGACGCGGCGCACGAAGCCGCCGGTCCCGCTCCGACTCGCTCGTCGCGTAGCTGGACGGAAATCGGCAGCGAGATCGGCGATCGCGTTTACTCATGGTCGATCACCGGCTTCGCGTCACTCGTGCCAATTCTGGTGCTCTTGATCTTTGTCGCCGTCGGCGTCGCGGCCTGGCCGGCATTGCGGCTGTTTGGCGTTTCGTTCCTGACGTCCAGCGACTGGGATCCCGTCGCTGGCCATTTCGGCGCCGCGCCGGCGATATACGGCACGATCGTGTCGTCGATGCTGGCCCTGCTCGTCGCAACGCCGCTCGCGTTAGGCGTTGCCGTCTTTCTCTCCGAGTTCGCGCCGGTCTGGCTCCGTCAGCCGGTGGCCTTCGCCGTCGATCTGCTGGCCGCGGTGCCGAGCGTCATCTACGGGCTGTGGGGGATCTTCGTCCTCATTCCGATCCTGCGCGAGTACGTGATGCCGTTCCTGCGGGATACGCTGCACCTCGGCGTGTTGCCCCTGTTCTCCGGACCGGCGTACGGATCGAGCATGCTCGCGGCCGGGCTCATTCTCGCGATCATGTGCCTGCCGTACATCTCGGCGGTGACCCGCGAGGTGCTCCTCGCCGTGCCCCGCTCGCAGCGTGAGGCGGCGCTCGCGTTGGGCGCCACGAGATGGGAAGTCATCCGCGACGCGGTTATTCCCTACGCCCGCTCCGGGATCATTGGCGGCGTCATGCTCGGACTCGGCCGCGCGTTAGGCGAGACCATGGCAGTCACCATGCTCATTGGAAACCGCCATGAAATCGCCGCGTCACTCTTCGCGCCGGGCTATACGATGGCGTCGCTCATCGCCAACGAGTTCAGCGAAGCGACGGGAGACTTGCACCTCTCGGCGCTGATGGCCGTCGGCTTCGTGCTGCTGCTCGTGACGTTCGCGGTAAACGCGCTGGCGCGGTGGCTCGTCTGGCAAACCGCGCGGGAGCGCTGATGACGGCCACGTCAGTGAGAGGGAGCGGCCCGCCGAGCGGCCGACAACGCGCCGTCGCCGAACGCACGGAGCGGACGATTCGCCGCCGGCGCGTGCGAAGCAGCATCATGGTCGGCCTGATGTACGTTGCCGCCGCGCTGGCGATTCTACCGCTGCTCCTCATCGTCATTCACTTGATTCGTCTTGGCGCTACCTCCGTGAATTGGGCGTTCTTTACCCAGATGCAGCGTCCGCCCGGCGAAGGCGGCGGCGGCATGGCGAACGCGATCGTCGGCACACTCATTATCATCGCTATCGCGAGTGGCGTTGGATTGCCGGTCGGGATCGGCGCGGGACTCTATCTCGCCGAGAAGCGGGTGACGATGCTCGCGACCACGGTGCGCTTCCTCGCTGACGTCCTGAACGGATTGCCATCGATCGTGATGGGGATTTTTGCCTGGGAGCTGCTCGTGAAGCCTGTACGACATTTCTCGGCGCTCGCCGGTGGGATCGCCCTCGGCGCGATGATGGTCCCGATGGTGACGCGCACGACGGAGGAGATGGTCCGCCTCGTCCCGATCTCGCTGCGCGAGGCGGCGCTCGCGTTAGGCTACTCGCGCTGGCGGACCGCCCTGTCGATCGTGCTTCGTACCGCGCTCGGCGGCATCGTCACCGGAGCGCTCGTCGCCATGGCGCGCATCGCCGGCGAGACCGCACCTTTACTGTTCACCGCGTTAGGCAACCAATTCTGGTCGACCGCCCTCCGCGGTCCGATCGCGGCGCTCCCATTGCAGATCTTCAACTATGCGATTAGCCCCTACGACGAATGGCACGCGCAAGCTTGGGCGGGCGCCCTCGTCCTCGTCGGCATCGTCTTCGTCATCAGCCTTGCCGCGCGTGTCGCGACGCGACGCCGCTTCGGCGCCGGCGACTGACGGCACGGCCGCCGCGCCGGCCTCGTCGACGGTTCGCATCGCCGTCGCCGAGCTGAACGCATACTTCGGCGCCGTCCACCGCCGTTAGGCGCCAAGTAGGAATGGTATTTCAGCGGCCGACGCCGTTCCCAACGATGTCCATCCGCGAGAACGTGGCGGCCGGGCTCGTCATCGCCGACAAGCGGCCCAGCGGCAACGCTACGGACGAGATCATAGAACGCGCGCTGAAGCGCGCCGCCCTCTGGGATGAGGTCAGAGATCGGCTGAAGACCAGCGCGACCGGACTCTCGGGCGGACAGCAGCAACGTCTTTGCATCGCTCGCGCGCTCGCCACGGATCCGGAGGTATTGCTGCTCGACGAGCCGACGGCCTCGCTCGATCCGATCAGTACGCAGAAGGTCGAGGAGCTGATCTATGAGCTGCGGACGGATGTCACCGTCGTGATCGTGACACACAACTTGCAGCAAGCCGCGCGCGTCTCCGACCAGACCGCATTCTTCCTCGGCGGTGAGCTGATCGAAGTCGCGCCGACCGAGACGATGTTCACGAGCCCCAGCGACGAACGTACCGAGTCGTACATCACCGGCCGCTTCGGATGACCAGCGTCGTGCCTAACGACTCGCGACCAGTAGCGCGCGCTGGCGACGCGTCTTCCATACACCAACATCCGGGCGCGATCAGCGCCAGGAAGTTCTCGTTCTGGTACGGGCCCAAGCAAGCGCT
>QHUV01000501.1 GCA_003222065.1 Gemmatimonadota bacterium
CCTGACCCTGCTTCTGCGCACTCTTACCACCCGGTATGCATGTCCAGACACGTCCTTCGGTGTCTGTTACGGTGCGATTCTCCGCCATACGGCTTGCCTCCCCTCGTGACACGACGTGATGCTGCACTGGGCAAAAGCTAACTCATAGACGATTGAGACGCTGCTTTCGTCCCGCAGCCTCACCGTAGGACTTGTCGAGGGGCTTTGCGAGCTCGCGCGTGACGCTGACGCCGTTAGGCGCGCGTCTGGAATAAGTCACTTCTCATCGAGGTCCCGCACCCAGATATTGCGGAAGCTGATCGGCGCGCTCGGATCGCCGTGCGCTTGCAGCTTGATCGGCGCGGCGCCGTGCTTTCGGTACGATGGCGCGCCGATGTAGACCGTCTCGCCTTTCAGGGCGACGTGATTCTGCACCAACACGCCGTTCTGAAAGGCCGTCACATATGCGGGCGTTGCCAACGTCCCATCATCGTGAAACGTCGGTGCTGTCCAAACCACGTCGTAGCTTTGCCATTCACCCGGCTTCCGCATGGCGTTCACGAGCGGCGGGTACTGCTTGTAGATGCTCGCTGCCTGACCATTCACGTACGTCTTGTTCTCGTAGGAATCGAGGATCTGAATCTCATAGCCGGCGTCGCCAGGGCCGGTCGACGCGAGGAAGACGCCGCTGTTGCCGCGGGCCTGCCCCGATCCGGTAATCCCTTCCGGGATGCGCCACTCGAGGTGGAGTTGATAGTTCGTGAAGCTGCGCTTCGTCTCGATGTTGCCGGCGGTCTTGTTCACCGTGAGCACGCCGTCGGACACCGTCCAGCGTGCGGGTGAGCGGTCGTTGACCGAGACCCACTGGTCGAGATCGCGCCCGTCGAAGAGTACGATCGCATCGGAGGGCGACCCGGCGTCACTGCGCGCTGGCGTGACGACGCGCGGAACCGGTGTCCAGACCTCGGTGTCTTCCGGCTTCGGCTTCGTCGCCTGAGCGGCGAGGGATGAGACGCCGAAACAAGTCAATGCCAGGGCGAGGGTCGTGCGAGCTGCGGACATGCGGACAATCTCCTGTGTGGGGGCGATGTTCGTCAGCTCGGATGCTGCGCCGAAGCCGCGGAGGTGTCAAGAATCGGCGATGTAACCGGCAAAGGATATCGAAAGAGTCCTGAGCATCGCGGCTGGCAAGTGCGCTCGCGCGAGCAGTGCGAGCGCGGCCGTTTCCGCTGTCCCATGCGCTGCCGCAAAGAGAGCTCGCTCCCGCCGGGACCACTGGGACACGCCGCGAGCCGCTAAAAATGCGGCCGTTTCAACCGCGTCGCGAACGTACCACGCCGGAACGCCGAGCCCGTGATCGACGATCGCGACGTCCAGGGCGTCCCGCGCCGCCCGCCTAACGGGAAGGCCGTGTTCGGATGAGACGGACTGGCCGATGGCAAGCCAAGCGAAGAACGGAAGGTCGAGAAGACGGTCGACGAAGGCGTTGACGCACGCCAAGGCCGGATCGTCGCTCGGCGTCAGCTCGGCCGCGTGGCGCGGTGTCGGCAAACGTCCCATCCGGCGGCGGGGGGTGTGTTCGTCGACGCCACCGTTCGACGGTGGAACCGGGTACAGAATGGACGCGGACCTCATTATGCGGATGCTCAATTCGAGTCGAAAGTCCAAGCTCGCACCGAGAGCATAAACGGCGCACAAAAGCGCGGGGCGCATCCATAAAAAAGGTACAAAAGTGGTACGGAGCGGTGCCGAGCGCGTTCCCAGCCCGGCACGATTCGGATGAGCAAGGCGACATCGCGGTAATTCCGCGTATCCACGAACACCCTAACAAGGAAGCGCTGACTGTGAACACGATCACCATCGCTCGCCCCATCGCGACGATGCTACTTCCAATTGCGCTCGCGGCACAATCGCCGAGCGCGTCCACCTCGAAGCCTGTCATACCTCCTTCCAGCAAGCTGCCCTTCGCGTTCGCGAGCTTCACATGGTTGAATGGCAATAGTCGTCAGGATTCCTCCGTTTTCGACTCGAAGTATTTCACCGGTGAGTTCCGCGCCGACATCAGTTACATCGCGCAGCTCAATCATCCGTCGGACCATACGTTGGTCGGCACGTCGGAGAGCGGCCGCACCAGTGAGATTCAGGTGCAACAGCTCGGCATCGGCGGCGACTTTCACGCCGATCACGCGCGCGGCCGTCTCATGACGCAATTCGGCATGTACTCGACGATGACGCCACACAACGGTGCGAGCCCCGGTCGTGGGCAGTGGCAGCTCGATAACGCATACCGCTATCTGTCGGAGGCGTACGGCGGCTACCACTGGAACAAGTGGAGCGGCATCAATCTCGACGCCGGCATCTTCATGTCGTACGTGGGGCTGTTCAGCTATTACAACTTTGATAACTGGGCATATCAGCCCTCGTATGTGTCCTCGAATACGCCCTGGTTCTTCAACGGGATCCGCATTCAGATCTTCCTAAACGACAAGCTCAAGGTCGAGCCGTGGATCGTCAACGGCTGGCAGTCCTACGGCATGTTCAACAGCGCGCCCGGTCTCGGTGCCCAAATCCTGTGGCGCCCGAACGGCGCAATCTCGGTGCTGTCGAACAGCTACTATGGGAAGGATTGGCTGAACATTGCCAATCGGTGGCGCCTCCATAGCGACAACAGCATCGGGGTCAAGTACTACGATCACCCAGGCGGCGGCTACGACAAGGGCGCTATCTCCTTTACGGGTGACCTAGGCTGCGAGAGCGGCGGCGGCGTGAGCTGTATCAGTTCGGGGATGGGCTCGCCGGCGCAGAACTTCAAGGGCTTCATGATTTACAATCGCGGATG
>QHUV01000502.1 GCA_003222065.1 Gemmatimonadota bacterium
CAACGTTGCCGTAATGGGGTACGCGTCGCGATTGGCGGCTGACGGCTGATACGCATTAGGTTGTCGACGTGGTGTCGTGCATCCCTCTTGCACGCTCGGAGGGCTCACAACGCAAGAGCGGCTTGGCGACGCGCCGCATGGAGGTTTTGCCGATGAAGAGATTCTGTGTCGGGCTTGGCCTGACAGTCATGATGTCCATGAGCATCAACGCGTGCGGCCCCCGGCAGGCATCGGTCCGCACCGCGCCGACTTCCGCCGAGGCGACGATCCACTTCACGAACAATCTCGACCAGCCGGTCAACGTCTACGTTGTGCAGGGCGGCAACGAGACATTCGTCAGGCAGGTCGGTTCAAACACCACGGAGAACCTCCCCGTACGCGGCATTGCGTTGGGATCTCAGGTGTTGCTCCGAGCGGTCACGGTCGATGGTAAGAAGCAGTTCGATACGCAAAATCCAGTTGCGCTGACCTCGACATACACTTGGCGTGTGCCGTGACTACGTAGCACGACGTATTCTCCGGCGGTTGCTACAACTCTGTGGAGGGGATACTTTTACGAGCCGAAGCGAAGCACAATTCTCGCTTCGGCTCTCGCATTCTGAGCGCCGGGCGTCGCCTTCCGCCATTCGCGTCGAGTTTTCACCCGGCAGCGGTTCAACCGCGACCCTGCTCGACGTGTCGCCTACTGGCCCGCTCGCCATCCTGCGTGACGGAACCGAATGAAGATTCTGCCGGACTGGCTGAAAAACGGGTATCTGCGCGTCATCGATCCGGTCGCGAACTGGCTGGTCAGGCGCGGCGTCCATCCCAATACCATTACCGCAATCGGCACCGCGTGCTCCGTCGCCGGCGGTGTCATCTATGGGACGGGGCACATCTCGGTCGGCGGATTCTTCCTCGGACTCACCGCGCTCTTCGACGTTCTGGATGGCACCGTCGCTCGCCGCTCGAATCGCAGCTCGACCTTTGGCGCGTTTCTCGATTCGACTCTCGACAGACTCGCTGACGGTGCCGTGCTCGGTGGCCTCGGCGTGTTCTACGCGCTCAGTCCGACTCATCGTAGCGTGCCGATGGTTGTGGTGTGCCTCGCCGGCATCATCGGTTCGTTTCTCACGTCATACACGAGGGCGCGTGCCGAAGCGCTCGGGCTCGATGCCAAGGTGGGCATTCTTCAGCGCCCCGAACGCGTCGTTTTGCTATCCGTTCCCCAAGCGTTCTTTGGGCTTGCCCTGAACGGATGGGTGCTCGCACTCATCATCGTGTTCCTCACCGTGACGGCCTGGATCACCGTGGTTCAGCGCGTCGCGTTCGTCTACCATCAAACCGCACCGCGAGTAGAACCGGAAGCGCTCCGTTTCGTCGAAGGAGAAAAGCCGCGTTGGTTACGGCGTCGGCGCAGCGTTTCGCGGCCTCTGCTGAAAGGAGATTGAGTACGTGCAGGCTTCGTCCAAAGGCTCCAAAAGCGCGTCGTCCAGCGCTCGTTCCTCTATTCGCCCTGCCACTGGCAAACTCGGCATCCTGACCCCTGGGCTCGGCGCTGTCGCCACGACATTCATAGCAGGCGTCGAGAGCATCCGTCGCGGACTCTCCAAGCCAATCGGATCGCTCACGCAGATGGCGACGATTCGATTGGGCAAACGAACCGATAACCGGTCGCCTCTGATCAAAGACTTCATTCCGCTCGCGGAGCTGGATGATCTCGTCTTTGGCGCGTGGGATCCGATTGCCGATGACGCGCTCACCGCGGCGTGCAAGGCCGGCGTCCTCGAGCAACGCCACATCGAGCCGCTCGCGGATTTCCTTCGCGAGATCAAGCCGATGCCGGCCGTCTTCGACAATCGCTACGTGACCCGACTACACGGCGAGAATGTGAAGCGCGGCAAAACGAAGCGTGATCTCGCGGAGCAGCTGCGGCAGGATATTCGGGACTTCAAGACAAAGCATCGGCTGGATCGAGTCGTCGCCGTTTGGTGTGCGTCGACCGAGACGTACATCAAGGCCGGTCCGCAGCACGCGACGATCGAGCAGTTCGAGAAAGCCATGGAGCGAAATGACGACGCGATTGCGCCGTCGATGCTCTATGCCTGGGCCTGCATCATGGAAGGCGTACCGTACTGCAACGGCGCGCCAAACCTGGCTGTGGACACACCGGCGCTGATGCAACTGGCAATCGATCGTGGAGTCCCGATTTCAGGCAAGGACTTCAAGACTGGGCAGACCTGGATGAAGACTGTCATTGCACCGGGTCTCAAGGCGCGTATGCTCGGCCTCGCCGGGTGGTACTCGACCAACATTCTCGGCAATCGCGACGGTGAGGTGCTCGACGATCCGGCCTCCTTCAAGACAAAGGAGGAGTCCAAGTTGAGTGTGCTGCATACGGTGCTGCAGCCTGAGATCTATCCCGATCTCTACAAGGACTTCTCGCACGTCGTTCGCATCAACTACTACCCGCCGCGCGGCGACAACAAGGAAGGCTGGGATAACATCGACATCTTCGGGTGGATGGGCTACCCGATGCAGATCAAAGTGAATTTCCTCTGCCGAGACTCGATCCTCGCCGCGCCAATCGTGCTCGACCTGGCGCTGTTCTCCGATTTCGCGCAGCGCGCGGGACTGAAGGGGATTCAGGAATGGTTAAGCTTCTATTACAAAAGCCCAATGGCCGCTCCCGCATTGCAGCCGGAACACGATCTTTTCATTCAGCAGACGAAGCTGAAAAACACCCTGCGTCATCTAATGGGTGAGGAACAGATCACGCATCTGGGACTGGAGTACTATCAGTCGTAGGAGGATCGCCATGGGAGCGATAGGGCGGACGCGGCCTGTTTTCCGCGCGATTGGAATAAGCGCTGTCATCGTCGCGGTGTGCGCGATCTCGGGCTGCGGCCAATCGGAAGCCAAGCAGCACGAGCTGCACTACATCTCGAA
>QHUV01000048.1 GCA_003222065.1 Gemmatimonadota bacterium
CCCTCGTAATGTCGAACTCTTCCTTGATTCCCGTCCCGATCGCCGTGATGATCGTGCGGATCTCTTCGTTCGACAGGACCTTATCGATACGAGCCTTCTCAACATTGATGATCTTGCCCCGCAGCGGCAAAATGGCCTGAAACTCGCGCTTGCGCCCCTGTTTCGCCGAGCCGCCGGCCGAGTCACCCTCGACGAGATAGAGCTCGCACAGCTTGGGATCGGACAAGCTGCAGTCGGCGAGCTTCCCCGGGAGATTGCCGATGTCGAGCGCGGATTTCTTTCTCGTTAGGTCGCGCGCCTTCCGAGCCGCTTCGCGCGCTCGCGCCGCCGAGACGGCCTTTTCGACGATGATGTTCGCCGAGCGCGGATGCTCGTCGAGGTACGCGCCGAGCCACTCGTTGACGACCGTCTTCACCGCCGACTCGGCCTCCGAGTTGCCGAGCTTCGTCTTGGTCTGCCCCTCGAACTGCGGCTCGCGCACTTTCACCGACAATATGGCCGTGAGGCCCTCGCGCACGTCGTCGCCCGACAGCGTGAAGTCCGCCTTTTTGAGGAAGCCGCCCTTTTGCGCGTACTGATTGATGACCCGCGTCAACGCCGACTTGAAGCCGGTGAGATGCGTGCCGCCCTCGTGAGTGTTGATGTTGTTCACGAAGGAGAACACGGTGTCGTTGTACTGGTCGTTGTATTGGAGCGCGAGCTCGATCCCGATGTCATCCTTGGTTGTTTCGACGTAGATGACCTCGGGATGTAAGGGCTTCCGTTTGTCGTTCAGGTGCTGCACGAATTCCTTCAACCCTCCCTTCGCGTGGAACGTCTCTTCCTTCTCCTGCCCGGGACGCTCGTCCTTGAGGGTGATGACGACGCCCTTGTTCAGGAATGACAGTTCGCGCAACCGCATGCCTAACGTGTCGAAGCGGTAGACCAGATCGGTGAAGATCTGATCGTCGGGCTTGAAGTAGACCGTCGTGCCGGTCTCCTTCTTCGGCACGTCGCGCAGGACTTTGAGCTTGGTCTTGGTGTTCCCGCGCTCGAAGTCCATGTAGTACTCTTTCCCGTCGCGCTTGACCCACACCTTGAGCTTCTCGGACAGGGCATTCACGACCGAGACGCCGACGCCGTGCAGACCGCCGGAGACTTTGTAGGTGTTCTTGTCGAACTTGCCGCCGGCGTGGAGCACCGTCATCGCGAGCTCGACGCCCGGCATCTTTTCCGTCGGATGAATGTCGACAGGAATGCCGCGGCCGTTGTCTTCGACGGTAACCGAGTTGTCTTCGTGAATTACGACCGAGATGCGGTCCGAATAGCCGACGAGCACTTCGTCGATCGAGTTGTCGACGACCTCGTACACGAGGTGATGGAGCCCGCGCTCCGACGTCGATCCGATGTACATGCCAGGACGCTTGCGCACCGCTTCCAGCCCCTTGAGGACCTGGATCTGTCCGGCGTCGTATCGCCCGCCCGTCTCTGTTGGTTCCGTGCCTTTCGTTGCCATGAAAAACCGCCTCGATCACATCCGAAGAAAATCCGAAAATCGTTCACCAGTAACCTAAAAAAGCTAACCGTAATGTCTCTCAGCCGCAACTCTTGGAGGTACATCCAAGCTTATTTCCGACAATAACTTAAGCGCAGTTTATGAGTTCGCTATCAGGCTGCTCTGACAAAGCCAAAGCGTCAGCGTAGAGACTTGAGCTGCCTAGCGCCGAAGCTGCCAACGGATCCGCCTGATCGGCGCGCGCAACGCCTTCGTGTTCAGCGATCGCAACAGCTCCGGCTCCAGCAACGACAGCTCGTTCATCCACGCGTTCGTCGTCACGTCGACGAACAGTGTGCCATTGGCGGAGACGGATCGCGGCTCGGTGACGGCGGCGATTTGTTCGCCGACGAGACGTGTCCAGTCCGGAATGATCCCGGCTTGCTCTACGCGGTCGCGCAGCCCGCGCTGGGCGAGGAGATCGGCGACCACATTCCCGACGCGCTCGGGTTTCTTCTTCTTGCGTTCAGTCACGCCGCAACACCCCCGCCGTGATTCGAAAACGCTGAAGCCGGGCCATGTCGCTGGGGATGTCATCTTCGCGTGGTACGGCGAGCACGGTTTGCCCGAGTCCGCGCTCCGCCAGCAGAGCAACGATGCGTCGCGTTCTCGGCGCGTCGAGCTCGGCGAAGGGGTCGTCGAGGAGAAACAGCGGTGCACCGCCACGGCGGTCGCGCAAGGTCTCCGCCTCGAGCAGCCGGAGCGCGATGGCCGCCGTCCGCTGCTGGCCAGCCGATCCGAACACTCGCAGCTCGCGCGCGATACCGTCGGCGCCAGAGATCGTGATGATCAGATCGTCACGGTGCGGCCCCGATCGCGTGAGACCGAGTTTGATATCGGTCGCGCGCTGTTGGCCAAGCGCGTGCGCGGCGAAGCGCTCGTTCGCCGAGCCGACCCATGCCTCACGCTCGGCCCAAAGCACGGCGCCATGCTCGGCGAGAGGTTGCTCCCAGACCTCGACGCGCGCATCGGCGCGGGACGCGTGCTGCCGGGCGGCGTCGCGCAGGGCGGCGTTGCGCCTAACGAGCGCGGCGCGGTAACGCTGCAGCGCCCGCAAATATCCGCGCGACGTGACGGCGAGCATGATGTCGAGAAAACGTCGCCTTCCGGCGGGTCCGCCGGCGAGAAGGTCCACGTCGGCGGGCGAGAACATTGCCACGGGCAGCGCGCCTACGGCATCGCCGAGCCGCTCGCTCACGACACCGTCGAGGCGCACGCGCTTGCGCCTGCCAGCGCGCTCGAAGCCGATGCCGATCTGGCTCACCCGGTCGCTCGCCACACGCGCGCCAAGGTGAAAACCAGCCGCCCCGAAACGAACGAGATCCTGGTCGCGCGCGCCGCGCACCGAACGCAAGAGTTGCAAATAGTAGATCGCCTCGAGAAAGTTCGTTTTTCCCTGACCGTTCTCGCCGACGATGAGCATGCCCGCCGCTGGCAGCTCGATCTCGATGCGTTCGAGATTGCGAAAGTCGCGGATGGCGAACGCGTCGAGCCGCGCCGCCGTACCGGCTTCACCCTCCACCATTAGCATACTCTCAGGCGCCGGTGAATCGCGGCGGCCGCTTCTCGAGGAACGCCCGCGTGCCCTCCGCCGTATCGCTCGTCGTAATCAGGACGGCAAACTGCGTCGCCTCGAGCGCGAGCGCGTCATCCAGAGCCATCTGCAACCCACGGTCGACGGCGTCGATGCAGGCACCGAGGGCGAGAGGCGCGTTCATGAGCATTTGCTGAATCATCGACGTCGCCGCCGATAGCAATTGATCTCCCGGCACGACGCGATTCACCAGGCCAATGCGCAGCGCCTCGTGCGCGTCGATCATTTCCCCCGTGAGGAGTAGTTGCAGCGCGCGCCCACGGCCGACGAGTCGTGGGAGCCGCTGCGTCCCGCCATAGCCCGGAATAAGCCCGAGCTTTACCTCGGGCTGCCCGAACTTGGCGCCCTCAGCGGCGACGCGCACGTGACACGCCATTGCCAGCTCGCATCCGCCGCCGAGCGCGAAGCCGTTCACCGCGGCGACGGTCGGCTTCGGCGACGTCTCGAATCGGCGAAAGATCTCCTGCCCGCGACGCGCCAGCCGCCGCCCCTCGAGTGCACTCACCGCGGAGAGCTCGGCGATGTCCGCGCCGGCAACGAACGCGCGGCCCGCACCAGTGAGAATCACCGCGCCGACGTCTTCGCTGGCCACGAGCTCGTCGATCGCGCGTCCGAGCTCGCCGATGACGACCGCATTCAGGGCATTGAGCTTGTCCGGCCGGTTCACCGTCAGCGTCGCGATCCGGTCCTGAACGGATACTGTCAAATGCTGATACGACATGGCGCGAGAGGGCGGGGGCCGGGGGAGGGCAGGCAAATGCGGTGGCGAGAGAATCTATTCACGCGGTCTCCTTCTTGCCGACTTGCGCCGCGTATGGCGACGCGCTGGTTACGGCGACTTAGGACGAAGCGATCCGGCTTTCGGTACGCGGATGAGATGGGTCGTGTTGTCCGTGATCGGCGCGCGCTCGAGCGCATCGGACCTCACGCGCCAGACCGTTGCCGCGACCGTTCTCCGCCTTATCAGCGAGAGCTTTTGTCGAGTCGGGGGCGAGCGCTACGCGCGAGAAAACGGTACCTACGGCATAACGACGCTGCGTAAGAAGCATGTGTCGTTCGAGAACCACTGCGCCGTCCTCACGTACTTGGGCAAGAGCAATAAGAAGCAACGACAGGTCGTCGTCAGTGCCGAGCTGACCAAATTGGTCGCGCGTCAGCTCAAGGCTCCCGGGTCGCGCCTGTTCCGCTATCGCACCGCGGATGGCGGTTGGTGCGATCTCACCGCCCGCGACGTCAACAATTACGTGCACGATCGCCTTGGCCCGCAGTACAGCGCGAAGGACTTTCGCACGTGGGGTGGGACGCTGCGCGCCGCGACCGTGCTCGCCGAGCTGGGGCCCGCGCGCAATGAGCGCGAGGCGAAGCGCAACGTCGCGCTCGCGATGCGTCTTGTGTCCTCCGAGTTGGGGAACACGCCCGCAATATGCCGGTCGTCATACGTGCATCCCATCGTGATTGCGCGGTACCTGGATGAAGGCGACGCCATTGCGCTCCCCGCGGCGCGGCGACACGCGGCGGATCGAGGCCACGCGCACTCGCCAGAGGAGAGGGCGCTAATTGCCTTTCTCGACCGTCACTTTCCGGAGCGCCGCCGCCGTCCCCGACGGGACGACGAAGCCGAGCGAAGCGCCGCCTAGTCCGCGCACGTCACTAGCTTTCGCGTGTGAAGATCATTCAGTCGGTGCGCTGGACTGACGACGGCCTCGGCGTGCGCATCATCGATCAGCGCTTGCTTCCAGCGCGACTCGTCGAGCGTGAGCTGCGTTCTCTCGACGACGTGACGGACGCGATCCGCACGCTCGCCGTGCGCGGTGCGCCGGCGATCGGCATCGCCGGAGCAATGGGACTCGTGGCGGTCCTCGCGCCTAACGCGAAGCAGAGACGCGACACGTTGCTTGCCGATGCGCGGAACGCTGCGGATGCCATCCGCGCGACACGACCAACGGCGGTGAACCTGTCGTGGGCACTCGAGAGAGTGCTTGCGCGCGCGAGTCAGGCCGACGGCGACAGCGCAGCCACCATCGCGGCAATGCGCCGCGAAGCGACCGCTATTCTCGATGAGGATCGCGAGATGTGCCGTCGCATCGGCGAGCACGGCGTCTCGCTGTTGCGAGATGGCACGCGCGTCCTCACGCATTGCAATGCGGGCGCGCTCGCCACAGGGGGGATCGGCACGGCTCTCGCTCCGATTTACGTCGCGGCCGAACGCGGGATCACGGTCGAGGTCTTCGTCGACGAGTCGCGGCCGTTATTGCAAGGAAGCCGGCTCACCGCGTGGGAGCTGACTCGTGCGGGCATCCCCGTCACGGTGCTGACCGATGGCATGGCGGCGTCGCTCATGCGCGAGCGCGGCATCGATCTCTGCGTCGTCGGCGCGGATCGCATCGCCGCCAACGGCGACGTCGCCAATAAGATCGGCACTTATGGCTTGGCAATTGCCGCGCGGTATCACGATGTACCGTTCGTCGTTGCCGCTCCCACGTCGACATTGGATCCGAGCACAAAGACCGGCGAGGAAATCATCATCGAGGAGCGTGGCGCGGACGAAGTCCGCTGCATCGGGGGGGTGGCAACAGCGCCGGCCGGCGTCGATGCATATAATCCGGCATTCGACGTCACGCCGGCGTCGCTCGTCTCCACGATCATCACCGATGTCGGAGTGCACCGGCCACCCTACAACTTCGTGAGCGCGCGAACGAGTTGATGCAAAGAACGAATCGGCTGGATCGCGAGCTGGAGAATCACTGCCGAGCACTCGCTTCGTGCCGGCGTTGCGCGCATGGCGCCGCCGTCCGGCCAATCGTCTCGCTCGCGCGCCGGCCGCAAGTCATGCTCGTTGGGCAGGCGCCGGGAAAGGTCGAGAGCGCGGGAGGTCGCGCGTTTGCCGGACGAGCTGGCAACACGCTTTTTCGTTGGCTGGCGCAGATCGGGCTGGACGAGGAAACGGCGCGCCGTTGCATCTACATCGCGGCGATTACACGCTGTTATCCGGGCCCGAGTCCGAGCGGCCGCGGCGATCGCGTACCGTCGCCAACCGAGCGCGCGAACTGCGCGACCTGGCTGGACGATGAGCTTCGGCTCATGCGTCCGCGCGTGCTGATTCCCGTCGGGCGATTGGCGATCGAGCGCTTTTTGCCACGTCTCCCTCTGGAAGAGCTCATCGGATGCGAGCACGAGATCCAGCACTTGGGAGGGACGTCGGTGGCGATTCCGTTGCCGCATCCCTCGGGCGCGAGCAGCTGGATTCACCAAGGCGACCACATGACGTTGTTGTCACGCGCGCTCGCGCATCTCGGCGCGCGCCTCGGAGAACTTGGCATCTCGAACCGCGGCGACGTCCGCAGCGTCGCCTGATGTTGAGACTCTTGTTGCTCCTGCAACTTCATGGTCCCGGCGATCACCCGGGAGGCGACAGTTGGTTCGGCGTCGATAAGATGAAGCACTTCTTCATGGGTGCATTCGTACAAAGCGTCGGCTACAGTGCTGTGCGCGCGACTGGGGCTCGCCACGACGCCGCGCTCCTTTCGGCGACGGCGATCACCGCTGGGGTCAGCATCAGCAAGGAGCTTTGGGACGCCCACGGCGGCGGCACGGCGAGCCTGCGGGACCTGGCGTGGGACGCCGCCGGCGCGGGCGCGGCGACATTGTTGCTGCGTCGCTCCGTTCGCTAGCGCGTCACGGGCGGGCCGATGTGTCCCGCGAGCTTGCCTTATATTGCGCGAAGTGGAAGAATCGACGGACTCGGCCCGTTGTAGTTGGTCACCCCAACCGTCGTGACCCATGACAAAACCGTCTGGTTCGGCTCATCAGCCACCTTCGACCGAGGCGGTGCACGACCGTCGATCGAATCCGGAGCTGCGGCGGCTCATCGAAGAGATGTTGGAGCGAGTGCGGCAGATGAACCGCAACGTCGGCGTGTGGAGTCAGGAGGAACGAGCGCGCGCCGAAGCGGATCTGGAGTCGGTCATGGCGCGCGTCCGGCGGTTGGCCGGCGAGCGTCGCGAAGGATGAAGATGCGTTGCCTAACGGTGTGAATATGAAGGCGCGAACAAAATTTCTCGTCGGTGGTCTGCTGGTACTCGGGCCGGTGGGCTATCTGATGGCGAGCTCGATCAGGCAGACCGGCGTGTACTATCTGACGCCGACCGAGCTGTCGACGAAGTTGGCCACGGATTCCACGTTCCGTGACGTCGGCGTCAAAGTCGGGGCGCGGGTCGTGCCCGGCTCGATTCAGCGCGACCCCGGCGGACGCGAATATGCATTTCGGGTGACCGATGGTGCGCAGACGTTCCCGGTGATTTATCGCGGGCTCGCGCCCGACACCTTCACGGACAGCGTCGACGTCGTCGTCGAAGGCCGCATGGGACGCGACGGTACGTTCCGCGCTACGACGCTGCTCGCCAAGTGCGCATCACGCTACGAGAATGCCCCGCAGAAGTACCGTGAGACGCCCGGCTACAAGGCCGGAGCCGCTGGAGGAAGTCGCGCTTGATTCTCGTCGGCGAGCTGGCGCTCTGGATCGCGCTGCTGATGGCGGCGTGGGCGACGACCGTCTCGTTTGCCGGTGGCGCGCTCCGCCGCGATGACCTCATCGCGAGCGGCCGCCGCGCGATTTACGCGACGTTCGCCATGGTACTGACGGCGTCGGCCGGATTGTGGACGGCGCTGCTGACGCGCGATTTCTCCCTCGAGTACGTCGCTGGCCATATCAGCGCCAACATGCCGAACGTATACGTCTTCACGGCATTCTGGAGCGGCCAGGCGGGCTCGATGCTCTTCTGGGCGTTGATCCTGTCACTGTACTCGGCCATCGCCGTCTACACGAACCGCGAGCGGAATCACGTTCTCCTGCCGTATGCCGCCGGCACGTTAGGCGCGATTCTTTTGTTCTTCCTCGCCACGACGTGCTTCAAGGCGAATCCCTTCGCGCGCCTCGACTGGACGCCGATGGACGGCCGCGGGATGAATCCGCAGCTCCAGAACCCCGGCATGGCGATTCATCCGCCGAACCTCTATCTGGGCTACGTCGCCACCGCCATTCCATTTGCATTTGCCATCGCCGCGTTGATTACGCGGCGACTGGATGCGGAATGGCTCGCTGTCGTTAGGCGCTGGTCCCTCTTGTCCTGGCTCTTTCTGACCGTTGGTATCGTGCTCGGCATGTGGTGGGCGTACGTCGAGCTCGGATGGGGAGGCTACTGGGCGTGGGATCCCGTCGAGAACGCGTCTTTTTTGCCGTGGCTCACCGGCACTGCGTTCCTGCATTCGATCATGGTCCAGGAAAAGCGCGGGATGTTGCGCAAATGGAACGTCGTGCTCGTCGTCGTGACGTTCTTGCTCTCGATCTTCGGGACGTTTCTCACGCGCAGCGGCATGGTCGAGAGCGTACACTCCTTTGCACAATCCCCAGTTGGGACGTGGTTTGCGACGTTTTTCTTCCTCGCAACCGGAGCCACGATTTATCTCGTCGCGACGCGCCTCAAGAATCTGGAGTCGAAGGCCGAATTGGAGAGCATGGTGAGCCGCGAGGCGGCCTTCCTGTACAACAACCTCGTCCTCGTCGGTATCGCCTTCGCCGTGTTATGGGGCACGCTGTTCCCAATCCTTTCGGAGTGGGTGCGGGCAGAAAAGATCACCGTCGGACCGCCGTTCTTCAACGCCGTGAACCGGCCGCTCGGACTACTCCTGCTCGCTCTCACCGGCATCGGCCCGCTGATCGCATGGCGGAAGGCATCGACGGCCAATCTCAAACGCCAATTCGCCATTCCCGCGATTAGTGGGCTCGTCCTCGGCGGCCTGCTCGCCGCGTTAGGCATGGCGAACGGGTATGCGCTCGTGACGTACACGCTCTCTGGCTTCGTGGCCGGAACCATCTTGCAGGAGTTCTACAAGGGCGTCGCGGCGCGGCGTGCCATCCACGGCGAGAGCATTCCCCGCGGCTTCGTCCGGCTCGTGGCGCGCAATCGACGACGGTATGGCGGGTACATCGTGCATGCCGGCATCGTCATGCTCTTTGCCGCCTTCGCCGGCCTCGCCTTCAAGTCCGAACACGATATTACGCTTCGCACGGGCCAGCAGTTCGAGACGAACGATCCATACGGCCATCACTGGCGTTTTGTGAGTCAGGGCGCGTCGACCGACAAGCGATTCAATCGCGTCGTGACGTCCGTTGCGCTCGAGACCTTTCGTGACGGGAGACCGATCGGCTTCATCACGTCGGAGAAGCGACAGTATTTCGACAGCGCCGAGCGGCCGACCTTCGAGCCATCTACGGAGGTCGGCATTCGCACGACAGCGAAGCTCGACACGTACGTCGTGCTCGCCGGAGTGCGCGGTGACGTCGCGGAACTACGCGTCACCTTCAATCCGCTCGTCGTTTGGGTCTGGCTCGGCGGCGCGCTGATGGCGATCGGCGGTCTGGTCGTGATGTGGCCCCAAGCGGAGCGCCGGCGTGCTCGTCAGGCGGGCTACGTCTCCGTGCTCGCGCCGGCGCACGCTTCCGCCACCGTGGCGAGTTGAGCGATTTTTAATGAATCGCCGGCGTTTTATCAGCCGCGTGATGGTCACGAGTGCCGCAGGATCGACGTCGCTCGCTTGGCTGACCCGACGCCTCGCTGCCCAGGCGGCCCAGGCTCCCACCGGACTGGACTCGTCGAATTTGTTCGCGATGGATCAATCGGCGTCGCGTCCGGTCCGGCTGCCTCCCAAACCCGGCTCGCGCGTGGTGGTGTCAGCCGCCGAGCGTGACGCGCTCGAGCACCGCATCCGCTGCCAATGTGGGTGCACGCTCGACGTCTACACCTGCCGAACGACGGATTTCAGTTGTCAGGTGTCGCCCTCGATGCATCGCGACGTGATGGGACTCGTCGCCGGCGGCTATACGTCGCAGGAGATTCTCGACGCGTTCGTGGGCGTCTATGGTGAGCGAGTACTGATGGCCCCCCCTGCCGCGGGATTCAACCTGTTGGGGTGGATCGCGCCATTCGCGGTTCTTGGCGGAGGAACTGTTCTCGTCGTGTCGCTCTTACGGCGTTGGCGGCGCCAGGCCCCCGTTGCGCCGCTAGCTGCACCACAGACCTCGCGTCCCACCGACGCTACGGACGACGAGCTCGCTCGACTCGAGGCCGCTGTGCGCGACGACGAATGAGCGCGGCAATCATCGCCCTGGCTGTCGGGACGCTGCTCGCAATTGGGGCACTCGCGTTCGTGCTCTATCCCTTGTTCTTCGACGCGCCGAGCGCAGGGCACACGCGGCCGCGGTCGAGTGCGAATGGCGACGATCTAGCCGTCGCTGCCTTACGCGAGATTGAATTCGATCGCGCGACGGGTAAGCTGTCCGACGCGGATTACACGCAGCTCAAGGCCGCGTACACTCGTCAGGCGCTGGCCGACATGCGCCGTACCGCGCCGGCGGCCGGTGCTTCGGCAGAACACGACGAGCTGGAAGCGGTGATCCGCGCCTATCGGGCCGAGCGGCCCGCATGTCCGCAGTGCGGTCCACGCCCCGAGCCGGACGCTGCCTTCTGCTCGACTTGCGGCCGGTACTTGCCGGGCAGCTGCGAGCAGTGCGGGCGACGTGTCGAGGAGACGGGAGCCCGATTCTGCGCTGCTTGCGGACATCGATTGGCGGCTTGAGCAGACGCTCAATACGAAAGAAGCCCCGGGACGGGGACGCCGTCCCGGGGCTTCTTCCGTACTAGTGTCGTTTTACTAGCTCTTCTTCGCCGTGGTATCGGCCTTGGCCTTCGCGGACTTCTTGGCCTTTCGGGACTTCGAGCCGGCCGGCTTCGCCGACATGCTGGACTTGGCAGCGGTGGTCGACGATGCAGTTACCGCCGACTTCGCCGACTTGGCGCTTGCCTTCTTGGCGGTGGCGGTGGTGTCCGGTTTCTTCTGACCCTGCTGGGCCGCCTGCGCGTGCAGGCGCGGCGCGACTGCAAGCATCAGGGCCGCGGCAGCCGCGGCGACGGTGAGACGCTTCATGCAACTTCCTCCGAAGGGAGTGGGTGGGAGGCCCACGGCGCGACCGTGGACCCGACAGATCCGACCCCCTCATCCCCAGCGCGGTCACAGCCGAGCGCACTAAGTCCCGTCGTAATGCGGGCACCTGTCGTCTATCGCTCGATCGTCTGCAGTCGCCTTGACGCGATGCGGATTGGTACCAGGGTCGAGGCCAGGCAGAGTAAGCCGGCCAGGCCGAAGCCAATGACCATCTCGGTGACGTCACTCGACGACCCGAAAGCGCGCGCACTGAGATAGCCATAAACCGGCCTCGCCTCGAGCACGACGACGCCGCCGATTACGGCTATCGACGCCATCATGAACAACAGACCTCCGAACGACGTCGGAATCTGCGCCGCGTTCTCCGTCTCGAACTGGGGAAAGAGAGTGCCGAAGCCGAGGGCGAGTCCCGCCAACGCGAGCGTCATCGCTGCGATCGTGACGACCGAGACGAGGAACATGAACGTGCTCACCTGCAGCAGATAGTTCGTGACGCCCACGATCACGAGCGCCAGCACGAGTAGCGGCAGCGTCCCGACCCAGAACTTCGACCAGAGCAGGTCGCGCACCGACATCGGACTCGATCGCAACAGCCAGAGCGTCCGCCCCTCGAGACTCACGCCTGGGAAGATGAACCGGGCCGCGATCGAGGCGAGAACGAAGCCGGCGAGCACCAGATTCAAGAAGGGCACGACGTTGCGCAGAAAGAATGTCATGCCGTCGCCCTTGAGCGGCAGAAACTTGATATTGAACACGTACACCACCACCAGTACCGCCAGCAGCAGCAGTTGCGACCACTGCGTCGTATCGCGGAAGAACAATCGCAGCTCCTTGAGCACGAGCTCGCGACGCAGCACGCCTAACGGCGCAAGCATGCGCTCGGCGATCCGTCGCATACGGTTGCCGCGAGCCCACCGCTCCGCGCTCTCCTGTGCCTTGCTGAATCCTTGCGGGTAGAGCCGCCAATGAAGGAGCGCACCGAGGACGACCGCCGCCGCCGCCGTCGACCAGAGCAGGTACCACGGCAGCAGGTCGGTCTTGTAGGTGAGCCACGCCATCGTCGCTCGCTGCACCCACTCGCTAGGCAAGAGCGGCGACGTCGGCGTCCGGAGGAGCGTGATGAAATCGACGAGCGATCGGAATCCCTCCGGTCGAGCAAAGCGCTCGGGTCGAACGAGCCGGAAGAGCAGGACGATGCCGCCCGCGGTCAGAATGGCGATGACGCTGAGGATGTCCCGCGTGCGTCGCGCCGGAAAGATGTTCACGAGCAGGAGAGTCACCGCGCTGCCAATCGCCGCCGGAACCGTGAGAAATGGTACGAGGAGCCCGATCACGATAAGAGGGAAAAATGGCCCACCTCCGTAGACGACTCCATAGGCGGCAAAGAGCGGAATCGCCATCAACACGACCATCCAGCTCGAATGAACGAGCGTCTCGAATAGCTTCGCACCGTACAGCTTCAGCCAATCAACGGGCGCGGCGACGAGAAGATCGAGATCGCGCGCCAGGAAAAAACTCGACAGCGCCGTGATGACGTTCGAGAGCAGCAGGATCGAGAAGAATCCGACGAGAATCAGGCCGAGCAGCTTACCGGCGAGCAACGGACCGATCTCCTGCACGCCCCGAAAATACTTGAGCAATCGATAAACGACGCCAAAAATGAACGCCCAGAAGAGCACCCCGAATACGCCGAGCAGCACCCATCGCGCCGCGCGCCCGCGCTCGCCCGCGAGGGCGCGTGCCCTCGCCGTCTGATACTTCGGCACAAGGAGATGAAGCAGACCCGGATTTGGGACCTTCGCGTCGGGCGTCACGCTCAACGCTCCACTCTCGACGCATCACGCATCAAGTACCTCGACCAACTCCCGCGCCGCGTTCTCACCCGTCAGCTTGAGGAAGATGTGCTCGAGGCCCGTCGCGCCGGCTTCGGCGTCGCGACGCAGTTCCTCCATCGTACCGCAGGCGCGAATCTTTCCGCCCTGAATGATGGCGATGCGGTCGCATAACGCCTGCGCCACTTCGAGCGTATGTGTCGACATCATGATCGTGTGGCCACGGCGGGTGTACTCGCGAAAAAGATCCTTGAGGATCTTTGCGGCCTTCGGATCCAGCCCCACCATCGGCTCGTCGACGACGATGACCTCCGGACGGTGCACGAACGCGCTCGAGATGATGAGCTTCTGACGCATGCCGTGGCTGTAGCTCTCCACGAGCTCGTCGCGCCACTCCTCGAGATCGAAGAGCGCGAGCAACTCGCGCGCACGATGCTCCACCTGAAGCCCGCTCTGATCGTACAGGCCGGCGACAAAGCGAAGGAACTCCGCGCCCGTGAGCTTCTCGTAGATGAAGGGCCGATCGGGGATGAAGCCG
>QHUV01000503.1 GCA_003222065.1 Gemmatimonadota bacterium
AGCAGCCCTCACTTCCGGCCGCGCGGCAACTCCTCTCCGTCGCTCCGGTACGCCGGCGGGACGTAGAGGTTCAGCGTCTTCAGCAGCGTGCGTCCCGTATTGCGGATCTCGTGCGTGTCGCCCTTTTCGATGAGCACGAGCGAGCCCGCACGCAACACGTGTCGCTTCCCATTCACGACCGCTAATCCGCGGCCCGCGACCACGAACAACCATTGATCCGCGCCGCGATGTCGATTGTCGGGTCCGCCCTCGCACTCGCCAGGAGCGATTACCATTTCCGCCGCTTGTGCGCGCTTGTTCCCAACCGTGACGCGAAAACCCTTCCCGAAACGAAGGTGCGGCATGTGATCGCTGGAATATTCCGTGCATGGGGATCGTTCCCGTGAGATTTACGGAGCTCTTATGACGACAGCAACCATCGAATGGCAAAAGGACGTCGACGCGGCACTCGCTCGCGCCGCTCGAGAGGGAAAGCCGCTCCTACTGGACTTCACCGCTGCCCCTGCTTGAGGAGGCTGCGCTCGGCTGGAAGCCGAGGTGTATCCCGATCCACCTGTGAGCAATTTCATATCACAGCAGTTCGTGCCCGTGCGCATTCACATCAAAGAGCAGCCAACGATGTGGAAGCGCTTCAACGTGCGCTGGACGCCGACGGTGCTCGTCCTGGCGCCTGATGGCAAGGAAGTGCGTCGCATCGAGGGATTTCTTCCGCAAGACGAGCTACTGGGTCAGCTCGAGCTCGCCCTCGCTTTTCTCGCCGTCGAGAAGAAGGACTGGCCGGTCGCTCAACGGGAGTTCGAGCGCGTCATCGAGCGATTTCCCGAGACGGACGCCGGACCCGAAGCGCTGTACTGGAGCGGGGTCGCCCAGTATAGCTCCAGTCACGATGCGTCCGTTCTCAAAGCACTCGGCAAGAAGTTTAAAGAACGCTATACGGAGACGTCGTGGGCGAAGCGTGCGTCCATCTGGTAGTCGGTGGTCGGTTGATCACCTTTTCCAGCGCCCCGCGGTAAAGATCGCGCGTACGAGGCCTAACAAGAAGATCCCGCCGGCGATCGCGGCGAAATTCGCGACGACCCGGTCGCTGCGCTCGCGCGCCAGGTACGCGATCACGCCCGCGCCGGCAGCGAGTACGCCGAACACGAGCTGCTGCGCCGCGGCGTAGACGAGGCTCGCGCTCTCACGCAGTCCGTGTACGCGGACGACAAGATCGCCGTGGTTCGCCCGGGCGACGAGCCGGTTCACGCTCTCGGGAAGCGTGAGCACGGAGAGGGCCATGTCCTTCACCGCCGACCTAACGAGCGCGACCCAATCCTGATCGCGGCCGAGCACGAACTCCTCGAGATAGGGCTGAATCGTGCGCATTGGCGCCATCGCCGGATCGAGGGTCGTGCACAGCCCGAGCAGCAAGAGGACCGTGCGCTCCAGCAGTACCCAATCCTTCGGAACTTGGAAGGTACGCGTCAGCTCGCGGAACGAGACGTCGAGCTTGCGCAAATCGGCAAGCATCTCCGCTTTGGCGCGAACATCCACCTGAACGTCGCGCAGGCTGAACGACTCGAGAGAGACTTGCTCGAGAAAGCGGCGCTGGAAATACTCGATGACCCGCTCGGCGACGTCTTCCTCGTCAGGCGCGCGGCCGTCGAGCTCGACGTGAGCGACGAACCCCATGCGACGCAGCGCGCCCGTGATTTTCCCGGCATCGCGCTTGATCACGCCCTGGAGAAACTGCGGAATGCCTTCTTTCATGTCGCGCGATAGCTCGCCCACCGCGCCGAAGTCGACGAAGACAATGCTGCCGTCGTCGCGGACGAGAATGTTTCCGGGATGTGGATCCGCGTGATACACGCCGTCCACGAAAATCATCTGGCAGTACGCGGTGAGGATCCGCTGCGCCAGCGTGCTACGATGGATTCCGCGTCGTTCGAGCTCGCTCAAGTCCGTGACTTTCGTCGCTTCCACCAGCTCGGTCGTCAGCACCTTCTCCGTCGATAGCTCCGGAATGGTCGCGGGAAAATCGACCATCGGATCGTTCTCGAAATGCGAAGCGATGAGCTGGATGTGCTCGGCTTCCTTTCGGAAGTCGAGCTCTTCGCGAATCATGGCGCTGATCTCGGTGTGATACGACTCGAGACCGCGCAGGCGCGTGAAGAATTGCACGATGCCGAGGATGCGGCGGATCGCCGTGAGGTCGAGCTGCGCGATCTCGTCGATGTCCGCGTGCTGCACCTTCACGGCGACGCGACGCCCATCGTGCAGTCGGGCTTCGTGAACCTGCGCGAGGGACGCGCTCGCCATCGGCTCCGGATTCCACCACGCGAAGAGCTTCGCCGGTCCGCGCCCAAACTCGCGCTCGATCCGATCGACGATTTGCTCGACAGGACGCGCCGGAATAGCGTCCTGCAGTCCCTCCAGCTCGCGGCGGAACTCCTCTGGCAAAAAATTCGCGAGAATGCTGATCAGCTGTCCGACCTTGATGAACAGACCATCGAGCTCGAGAATCGCGCGCTCCACGCGACGTGCGTTTGCGCGATGCCGCTCGACCAGGCGGCGCTCATAGCCGTCCGATGTCAGAAACGGACGGCGCAGTCGCAGCGCGAGATAGCTGGCGAGCACACGCAGCGTAACGCCGTACGCCTTCGCGAGACGAAAACGAGGTCGATCGTGGTTCAATGACACGATGCGAAAGCTGGCCTCGCCCGAACGATGGGTCCAGAGCGCTGACGATATCGGCGCCCACGTGGCCGATCCCGGTGCGTCTTTGCGTTAAAAGATTGCAGACGCGACGGGGAACGTATCGCGCCATCGCGGACTTCGTCTGCCGTGCGGCGATGCCGCCGCACCGCCGTGACCTGTTGCTCGTGCTC
>QHUV01000504.1 GCA_003222065.1 Gemmatimonadota bacterium
AGAGTCTCATCCTCGTCGCACGGTCCACTGGCGAGCGGCCGCGCCCAACCCGTGGACCCTAACGCGTACGATCTGTACCTGCGGGGCCGAAGCGAGTGGGACTCGTGGAATGAACAGCCCGTCAGATCGAGCATCGAATACTTCGAACGAGCGATTCAGCAAGACTCGGGATATGCCCCGGCCTGGGCGGGACTCTCCGACGCGTATATGGGTTTGGGCGGCGCTAGTGTCTTGCCCACGGAGTTGGCGTGGCGGAAGGCGAAGTCTGCGGCCCTTCGTGCGATTCAGCTCGACGCGTCGCTCTCCGAGGCACATGCCTCGCTGGCGATGGTATTGGCGCACGTGGACTGGTCGTGGTCCGAGGCGGACAAGGAGTTTCGTCGAGCAATCGACCTCAATCCGAACAATGCCTTCGCTCACCAGATGTATGGCGACATTCTCGAGGCCAGAGGACAGTTCGATGCGGCTATTTGGGAGATGCGGCGTGCGCTGGAACTCGACCCGCTGTCGCCTAACAAGCAAAACACACTCGGCGCTAGCCTCTACCGGGCCGGTCGTTACGACGAAGCACTGCCATACTTCCTCGAAGTGCCTGATCCAGATTTTGTCTCAGTGAATCGTCACCGTCGGATCGCTGCCATTTACGAACGGCAAGGCAGGATGGGAGAAGCCATTTCCGAATGGATGACGGCGGTCAGCCTTAGTGGGAAGGAAGAAGCCGCGGCGGCCGTCGAACGCGCCTATCGCTCGTTCGGCTACGCCGCGGCCAAGAGGGCTTACCTGCGCGGAGATCTCCAGGACGCGCTACGGCGCGCGCAAAAGGGGTATCCCCGACCGCGCTCGCTGGATGTTGCCGCCGACTACGCTCTGCTTGGTGATCGAGGTAGGGCTTTCGAGTGGATCGAAAGAGCCTCACGCGAGCGGGAGTGGCCGGTGATGTACCTCAGAGTCGATGACCGCTTCGAAGCGCTTCGGTCCGACCCGCGATTCCGGGATCTATCACGCCGCATTGGCCTACCTTGATGCCCGAACGCGGGGTTCGGGTTCTTCACCCTCCGTCCGCCTGTCACTCGTACCGGAGCGCGCGCGTCGGCTCGACGAGTGACGCGCGCCGCGCCGGCAGCAGGCTCGCGGCCAGGGAGACTGTCAAGAGCGACAACGCGACGACGCTGTAGACCGCCGGATCGCGCGGCGATTCGTCGAAGAGCAAGGGACCGAGCCATCGCCCCGCCGCGAGGGCGATTGCACCCCCGATGACGATGCCGACGATCGCGACACGGAGTCCCTCGAACACGACCAGCTTGAGCACGTCTCCCCGCTCAGCGCCTAACGCCATGCGCACGCCCAGCTCGTGCGTGCGTTGCGCAACGCTGTACGCGATCACGCTGTAGAGACCGATCGCCGCGAGGACGAGGGCCAGGAGGCCGAAGGCCGTGAACATCGACGCGCCCAACTGCCACGAGCGCGTCTGATCACCGATGATCTGAGTCAGCGGCGTGATGCTGATATACGCGGGACTGGGCATTTCGCGCTGCAGCGACCGCCGCACGGCCTCGGCGTACTGACTCGCCTCCCCGCGCACACGGACGAAGAGTCCTGTCCGATCGGGACGGAATTGCGTCGCCGGAAGGTAGTAATACATGTCGGTCTCGTTGCTCAACTGGCGCGACTTGATGTCCTCGGCGATACCGACGACGTAACGGCACGGCATTGTATCGGCGCTCATGCGCACGCATTTGCCGATCGGGTCCTCGTTAGGCCAGAACGTCTTACCCATCGCCTGGCTCACGACCATGACGAGCTGGGAATGCTCGAGGTCCGTCGCCGTGACGCCGCGCCCGCGGAGAATGCGCGTCCCAACGGTGGGGAAATAGTCCGGGGAGACCGCGCTCAGGTTGAAACGGCCCAGCCGCGAGACGGTGTCGATTCCCGCGACGAAGAGATTCATGCTATGGGTGGACCAGAATGGAACGCCGATCTGGAGTGTCGCGCTCCGCACGTTAGGCGTCGATTGCGCGCGCTCGAGCAGGCGGCGGCGCAGTTCCGCCGCGCGCGCGCTGTCCAACTCGACGCCCCGCATATTGAGGTCGACAAGAAGCACCGGATCGACGTCGTAGCCGAGTCGGACGTCGCGCACGTGATTGAGACTGCGCACGAAGAGGCCGGCGCCAACGAGGAGCACGACGGAGAGCGCGCCCTGTATAACGAGTAAGACGACGCGGAGTCGCGACCGCTGATAGATTCCTTCGCGCGCGCCGGCCTTCAGATCGCCGGTGAGATCGGCGTGACTCGCCTGGAGTATCGGCGCCAGGCCGGTGATGAGCCCCGCGGCGAGAGTTGCGGCTCCGGCGAAGAGCAGCGTCCGTTCGTCCTTCAGCACCGACGGCGACGTCGTGTTCGGCGGCAGGAAGGCCATGCGCAGCCCGACACTGCTCCAGTGCGCCACCACCAATCCCGCCAGCCCGCCCCCGAGCGCGAGGAGCACACTCTCCGTCAACAGTTGCGAGAGGAGCCTTGCACGGCTTACACCTAACGCGAGACGCACCGCGATCTCGCGTCGGCGCCGCAACGCGCGCGCGAAGAGCAGATTTGCGACATTCGCGCAAGCGATCAGCAGCACCACGATTGCGACGCCGCCGAGCCATGCCGCGACCTTCGCGAAGCCGGAAGCGTTCGGTCCGCGCTCGCTCAGAATCGAACCGATCATCGCCCGTGGGCGTAGCAGCGCGAGCGGCGGCATCCGAGACGATTCGACCCGCTCGGCCTCCGTGCTCTTCACGAACGCCTGAGTGAGGTCGGCGTTGGCGGCGGCCTCACTCACGCCAGGTTTCCGCCGAGCGATCATGTCCATCCAGCCCCAGTGGTACGTTGTCCACCAGGTAGCCTCCTTCACCATGAACCCAGCCCGTACCTGGGCATCACCAAAGGTGCTAATCGGGATGAAATACGCCGGCTGCTGGTTCGGCCAGAGCCCAACGAATCCCGACGCGGCGACGCCGATGATCTGGTAGACGTCCGAACCGATTTGCACCTTCGCGCCCAGAATGTCTCGTCGTCCGCCGTATGCGGTCTGCCATAACGAGTGGCTGGCGATGGCAACGTGCGCGCCATTCCCCGGAACGTCCTCGCTCGGACCGAAGTAGCGACCGAGCGCGGGGGGCGCGTCGAAGAAGCCGAAGAAGCTCGCGCTCACGATGCCGACGCGCATCTCGCGCGCGGCATCCCCGACTCCGACCGCGAGATCATTTTCGGTGAAGCCCGCCGTGCGGTCGAACGACGAGGTCCATTTCGTTGAAGCGCGTAGCTCAGGTCCTGGAGGAAGGCGTCAAGCATACTCGGTAAGACACATGAAGGCGTCGAGCGGTTGACGAGCGCAGTGTCTTGGTTACGGCCGCGTGGTTTCGATGATAACACAAAATGGCGCAGGTCGTATCCGGGTCTTCGCGCCGCCTCTACTTCAGCCAAGTCCTGAGAAACGGCTCGATCTCCCGCTCACGCGTCGCGTAGGGGATGGCGTGTCCAAACTCGGAGTAGATCACGGCGCGGGCGTATATCCCATTTCGCAGGATTCCCGCGGCCAGCGCGCGCGCCTGTTCAGGATCGGTCCGATCGTCTTTCTCCCCATTCAGCACGAGTGCCGGCGTTCGGATGTGGCTCACGACGGACAATGCGGAGCGCGCACGCAAGGCCTCGGCGGTTCCGTCGGTCTCGATCGCGATATCCGAAGCAATCTGTGCTCGCCGCGCCATGTTGCGGCGCCCAACCGGTGTCGACGAATCCGGCGACGCCTCGAAATCATATGCTCCAGAGATCAATACCATTGCGCGAATCGTCGAATCCTGTGCCGCCACCAGGCTCGCCACGACGGCGCCGCGACTCACCCCTTCGAGCGCGATCCGATCCGCGAGTACGAACGGTTGCGCGCGAAAATGCTGGATGACGTCTTCGACGGCCGACACAGTCACCGGGCCCATGAAATCCGGCGGTCCGGCAGACCGACCGTACCCGGGTTGTGATACCGCGATGGCGACGTATCCACGGGCGGCAAGCGTGT
>QHUV01000505.1 GCA_003222065.1 Gemmatimonadota bacterium
CAACGCCACGCCGAGCTTCTTCGTCGACGGCGCTCGTTATGCAAACTCCCGGAATGTCGAAGGCCTGCGCGAAGCGATCTTCGACGCCGCGATGCGGAACACCGAGCGGCTCTTAAAGGACCGATAACAGCAGATCCCTCGAGGGATCTGCACTTATCAATTCCGACGTGCCGTACACGGGCTTTGCGCGTCCTCTATTGCGCTGATCGCGCCGCCATCCAATCTTCAGCCCGTCGTACCCGCCTTGAAGTCGTCCCGCCTCGCCCGGCCTTCCCCAGCGCCCGCCTCCCCGGACGCCCCGAAAGCCTCACCCCCCAAAGTCTTTACCATGGCTCGTTCTCCCGTGGAGCACGGAACGGAAGGTCTCCGTCCGGCCACGGACGCGCTCGCTGCGAACGCCGTTCGAGTCAGTGAAGCGCGATATCGGACGCTCATTCAGGCGATCTCGCAGATCGTCTGGACCCGCTCTCCGTCCGGCGAATTCGCCGAGCGTCAAGCGGCGTGGGAGGAGTTCACGGGTCAAGCGCCCGACGAATATCTAGGCTGGGGATGGCTCGACGTCATTCACGAGGACGACCGCCTTCGCGTCAAGCAGAACTGGCGTCGCGCGGTGGAGACGGGCACGCCGTACCACGCGGAGTATCGAATGCTTTCGCGAGACGGCGTCTATCGCTGGGTCGCGGTGCGCGCCGCTCCGGTGCTGGAAGAAGATGGCAGCGTCCGTGAATGGATCGGCACCCACAGCGACATCGACGCCACGAAGCGGGCGTCGGAGGAGCGCGCGCGACTCTTCGAATCCGAGCGGACGACGCGGTTCGCCGCCGAGCGCGCGATGAACCGTTTGCGCTCCGCCTGGAGCGTGGCCGATGCGGCGAGCGCCGAAGCCAGTCTCGACGACATGTTGCACACGCTGTCCGAGGGCCTCCGTCTCGCGCTTCAGGCGGACGAGGCGACGGTGTTGCTCCTCGACATCGAGAGCTCGGAGCTGGTTGTCCGCGCCTCGGTCGGTCTGGAGCGGGATTTATCCGAGGAGACACGCGTCCGCCTCGGTGAGGGCTTCGCCGGACGTGTCGCGCTCGCGCGGACGCCCGTCGTCGTGCCGGACACCGCCGCGATCGCCCCCAAGAGCCCGTTTCTGCGCGATCGCCTAACGTCGGTCATCGGCGCGCCACTGCGCGCCTCGGGCCGGCTGGTCGGTGTCATCCATGCCGGCACCGTGGACGCGCGCGAATTCAACGAAGAGGATGTTCTCCTCCTTCAGCTCATCGCCGATCGCGTGGCGCACGCCATCGATCGCGCGCGCATTCTCGACGCCGAGCGCGCCGCGCGCGCCGAGGCGGAGCTGGCGAACCGCGCGAAGATGGAGTTCCTGGCGATGATGTCGCATGAGCTGCGCACGCCGCTCAACGCGATCGCCGGCTACGCCGAGCTGCTCGCGATCGGGTTGCGCGGTCCTCTCACCGAGGCCCAGCGTGCTGACGTCGAGGCGATTCACCGCAACGAGCGGCATCTCCTGTCGCTCATTGAGGAAGTTCTCACGTTCGCCAAGCTCGACGCCGGCCGCCTTCGCCTCGAGCCGGAGGACGTCCGTGTGTCGGCCGCGCTGGCGTCGATCACCGATCTCATCGCGCCGCAAATGGAGCAGAAGCACCTCGAGTATGGGCTCGAGCCCTGCGACGCGTCGCTTGCTGTCTTCGCCGACGTCGAGAAGCTGCAGCAGATCGTGCTCAATCTTCTCTCCAACGCCGTGAAGTTCACACCGGCGGGCGGCGAGATCACCATTGCCGCTGCCGCCCACGCGCATGGTAATCAGGTCGAGATTCGCGTCCGCGACACCGGGATCGGGATCCCAGCCGACAAGCTCGAGTCGATCTTCGAGCCCTTCGTCCAGCTTGACCGCGGACTTACGCGCACCTCGCAGGGGACGGGCCTTGGTCTCGCCATTAGTCGCGACCTCGCGCGGGCGATGCACGGTGAGCTGGTCGTGCACAGTGAAGACGGGAAGGGGGCGGAGTTCGTCCTCATCCTTCCGCGCGGCGAGCTCGCGCGCGGGCGCGGCGGCTTGGCCCAGCAGGCTTGACACCCGCCGTCACGTCCCTGACGTTGACGGTCTATCCAAGCTGACGTGGCGTGATCTTCCCGCCACGCCGTTTCGCCATCCCGAGAGAGCCACCCTCATGTTCAGTTCCCGCCGCACATTGTTCGTGCTCGTGCCCGTCCTTGCCGCCGTCGCCGTGCCATGCCGCGCTCAACAAGTCCAGCAGGGACAATCGACCGCTACACTGCCGCCATCACCCATCGCGCGAATCGAGTTGACGCCGCGAAGCCGCACAGTCACGGCTGGCGACTCGCTTCAATTGCGTGCGCGTGCTGTAGACGCGGCGGGTCAGCAGGTCAAAGGTGCGATCGTCTTCTTCTCACAGCGAGCCGGATTCACGCAAGGCGTGATCGATTCCACGGGAATGCTGGTCGCCAGCTCGGTGGGCAAGTTTCCGATTACCGTTACGGCGATCGTGCCGGGCACGCGCCCCGTGATCGACTCGACGATCGAGATCGCGAGCGCGCCCGCCCCGGCGTCACGGATCGCCATCATGACCAAAGTGAGCAAGCTCGTCGTCGGTCAGGATCTCCGTGTCGAAGCGATTCCGTTTTCAAAGGCGAACGATCGCGCGCATGAGAAGATGGCGTGGTCGTCGAGCGCCATCGACGTTGCGACGATCAGCGCCGACGGCGTCATCACGGCTAATGGCGGCGGCCGCGCGATGATCACCGCCAGCGCCGGTTCGGCACGCGCATCCTTTCCAATCGATGTGGTCGGCGCGAACATCACGAGCCTGATGATTTCGCCGACGGGTTCAACCGTTAGGCAGGGAGACGTCGTTCACCTCTCGGTCGCCGCGCGCGCCACGGGCGGCGCGAACGTCACCGGCTTGACGCCCACCTGGTCCTTCTCGCCCGGCGACGGCCAGATCGACGCGAATGGCGCCTTTGTCGCGTACCGTCCCGGCGATTATCAGGTCTCCGCCAACGTCGGCTCGCGCAGTGCAAGCACCGTCGTGCATGTCGTCGAGCGCAACGTTAGGCGCCCGGTGACGGTCGTCGGCCGCCTGCCGCGCACCCTCTTTCCCACCTCGGAAGTCTGGATCCATCCGAACGGCAAGGTCGCCTACCTCGGCACCCATGGCGGCGGCGACCGCGTCTACGCCATCGATATCGCCAATCCGGCGAAGCCGG
>QHUV01000049.1 GCA_003222065.1 Gemmatimonadota bacterium
TGTGCCGCGCCGTTCAGCGCGTCGTAGCCGAAGAGCAGCGGACTTCCCGTCGTGCGTCCGTTGGACCAGAGGAGCAGGGCCACGGGAATCGCCGCCGCCGCCGCCTGCCACGCGAGGGAGCGCCAGCGGGCCGAGCTTGACCGCGCGGCGTGCAGTTGAAGCACCGCGATGACGAGTGCAACGACTGCTCCGTCCAGCGGCCGAACGGCGACCGCGCCGCCGATCGCGAGCCCGATCACGACCGCGCGGCGCCGCCTAACGCGATTCTCCGTCGCCTCCATCCACGCGGGCAGCTCGGCGAGCGCGAGCGTCGCCAACGCGAGCGTGGCGACATGATTGAGCTCGCTCGCGCTCATGATGAGAACGAAGGGGCTCGCGGCGAACAAGAACGTCGCGAGCCGCGCGGTCAGGTCATCGTACGCTCGGCTGAAGAACCGGTACAGATTGCGCGCCGTTAGGCCCGCGAGGAGCGGGTTGACCAGCCAGGGGGCGCCTAACGCCATCCCGATGGCGATGACCAGAGGGCCGCCGATCGGGAACTGGGAGAACCAGCGTCCGTTGTCGTCCAGCACGCCGAAGCTACTGAAGAACTCCCGGTGCCCCTCCGCAGGCAGGAAGAGCCGGCCAGCGAGCAGCATGCGCGCCTGCCATCGCTGCGCCATCTCGTCCCCGGTGAACACGAGCCCCGAGAAGCAGTACCACGCGAAGGTCGCTGCGAGGATAGTCACGACCACCGCCGCGCCGATCTCGAACGCGACCGGCGAAGGCGCGAGAAGCAATCGCTTCGATCTTTCGATGGCGCGCTCGAGCCGCTGGCCGGCGGCAACTGTCAGCAGGATCGCGATCAGCACGATCGCCAAACCCGTCGTGCTCCACTCGACGACCGCCGCATGCCACCACGGCACCGCACGCCCGCCAGAAATCAAATTGGCGACCGGCACGAGCCCGATCGCCGCGAGCAGCGCCGCGAACACGCGGAGCGGCGTAGCACTGTAGAAACGCGATTCGAGCATCCGTGGCGAGATCGAGTCTGCGCGTGGACCATATCATTGGCGCTCGACATCGACGATCCCACGCGAACCCGTGTAACAGGCGTTGGCGGGAACGCTCCACGCTCCACGCTCCGCGCTTTACGACCTCACCCCTCCGTTTGCAGCGTGCTCGTAATGTTCGAGTGCAGATAATGGGCGATGATCGCCGACGCGATGTTCGCGGCGCGCGTGCCATGCCCGCCGAACTCGAGCATCACCGCAACGACGATCGACGGAGAGTCGGCCGGAGCAAAACCGACGAACCACGCGTGATTGAGCTCCACGCCATTCTTGCGCGTGCCGCTCTGCGCCGTTCCCGTCTTGCCGGCGAGCAGTCCCTTCAGCGCCGCGCCAGCCACGGCCGCCGTGCCGCCGGCCGCGGCCACGTTGGCGAGCGCCGTGCGCAGCTGCGCCATTTGATCCAGGCTGAGGTTTAGTACTCTCGAACGTTCCGGCTTCACGCGCGCCACGTGCGGCCTCGCCGCAAAGCCGTCGGTCGCGAGCGCCGTGTAGAAGTGCGCCATATTCACGACCGTCTGCGAGTTTTCGCCCTGGCCGATCGCGAGGTTGAGTGACACGGCCTGCGTCCAACCACCCGGATACTTCTCGTTGTAATACTGGACCGTGGGCGGAAAACTCGGCCGCCGCTCCTCCGGCAGGTCGATCCCAGTCTTCGCGGCAAAGCCAAGGTTCACACCGCCGGCCACGAGTCGCGATACCTGCAGCCGCAAGCCGAGTTGGTAGAAGTACACGTCGCACGACTTCGCGATCGCGCCGCCGAGGCTCAGACTCCCATGGCCATTCTTGTCCCAGCAACGCCACGCGCGGTTACCGAAGTAGTAGTAACCATTGCACGACTGCTGCATGTGCTCATTGAAGTTGACCGCATTGTTCTGCAGCGCGATCACCGCGGTCGCCAGCTTCCACGTCGAGCCGGGCGGATACGTCCCCTGCAGGGCCTTGTTATAGAGCGGCTTCCTTGGGTCGGTCCGAAGTGAGTCGTAGTATTCTGCCGACACGCCGCCGATGAATCGGTTCGGGTCGAAGCTCGGCGCACTGTAGAGCGCCAGTACCTCGCCCGTCTGCGGGACCAGCGCCACCACGCCGCCCTGCAGCGAATCGGCGAACAGTTTCGCGATGAAGCGCTGGAGGTCGAGATCGATGTTCGTGTAGAGTGGTGGTGCGCCCACCGGCTCGAGCTGTCGATCGGTAACCTCGCGCAGCACGCTGTTTCGCGCGTCGACTTCGACGAAGCGACTTCCCTCGCGGCCACGGAGCTCGCCCTCGTACTGCTTCTCCAAGCCCTGTTTGCCGATCTGTTGTCCCGCCTTGTAGCCCTGGTATTGCGGCGAGGCGAGCTCAGTCTCGTTGATTTCGCCCGTGTATCCGACGAATGCCGCGACCGCACCCGAGTCGGGGTAATAGCGCTTGGGTGCGGACTGGATGATCAAGCTCGGAAAGTCGATTCGATGCTCCTCGAGCACCGAGACGACGTCGAATGACGCGTCGGGAATGATCACCGCCGGGCGCGCCCTGTCGCGGCGATACCGACGCACCGCGGCGTCGACCTGTGCGGGAGTGAGCTCGATCGTGCCCCGCAACCGCTGAAGCGTCGCCCGCAGCGAGTCCTCGGACTTCGGCAGCAGCGACACCGAGTATCCGACGGCATTCTCGGCGATGATCTTCCCCGCTCGATCGTAAACGATCCCCCGCGCGGCAGGCAGAGGAACCTCGCGCAACCGATTCTCCTCCGATTGCAGCACCCATTGCTGATTGCGAAGGATCTGGGTGCGGAAGAACGCGCTGAGGAGAAAGCCGATGATGACCAGCAACAACACGCTCGCTTGCCGGCCGCGACGAGCAACATCGTTCGGGTGAAAGCTCATGCTGATATCATAATCGACGTTTCCCTCGACGCCCCAGCCGACCGATCGACGCCAAAGCCGCGACACACAGACGAGTGTAGCCCGGTACGCGATACGCGCCATTTCCAAAGCACTGGCCGCGCCGCGACGCGTGAGAGAATTTTCATCACACTCCGATCCCGAGGCATTTGTGAAGACTCTTGCTGCTCTGCTCGTCAGCGCGATCGCCTGCTCGCCGCTCATCGCTCAGGCGCCGCCAAAGCCGGCATCGGACGCCGCTCGTCTGGCTGCCGCCGAAGAGCTTCTCGAGGTTACCGAAACCGAGAAGGGAATTCGAGAGGGTATCCGTGCCTACTTCGATGTTCAGGCTCAGCAAAACCCGCTGATGGCGCCCTACATTCCAACGATGACCGAGTTCGCCCAGAAGTATCTCGTCTGGAAGGACATCAAGCCGCGGTTGGCTCGCATCTATGCCGAGGCCCTCACCGAAGACCAACTTCGCTCGGCGATTGCCTTTCAGCGCAGCGCGGCCGGAAAGGCGTTCACCGCACATCAAATCGAGGTCCAGCGCGCAATGATGGAGGTCGTTCAGGAGGCGCTTCAATCGCACGCCCTGGAGCTGCAGCAAATGATTCAAGCGCGCGCGGCAGAGCTCAACAAGCCCGGCGCACCCGCGACAAAGAAGCCGCAGTGAGCGTATTGTGCGTTAGGTCCGCGGCGGGTCGTCGACGTTGATGCGTGCGCCGGAACCGCTCCCGTAGAGCCGGCGCTGCAGTGTGAGCGTCGTTCCCAATTCGGACAGTAGATGCAGGGTGTTCACGCGCCGATCGGCTGGGAGAGTGCTTCCCGCTGTTGTCTCGCCTGAGATCAGCCACCACGTATCGACGTCGTACCCGCGTACGATTGCCGAGAGCACCGCAACGTTTGGCTGCCGCGCTTCTGCGCCGAGGATCGATCGAAGGTCCGCCTCGCGGGCGCCGATGCGGATCGCGGCGCGCGCAACATCGCCGCCATCATAACGTTCGACCAACTCGCGGACGCGAATTGCTAGTTCTTCGGGGACAATTGCTTCTTGCATGCCTTGATGTTGACTCACACCCACAATCTACGTGATGCCGGCATTCATCGTGAGTCTGAAGTATCACGCTGGTTCGGCGACGAGATGCGATGCATTGGTCCAGTATGCCGCGGTACTCCATTAGCGTTGCGCAGGAGAATGACGAGGCGGTCATCGGGGAGGTGCTCCCACCCCTCCGGGATCGGAGCCAGTCGGCGCAGGGCACCAGAGCTCGACTCGAAAGTGAGCCATCCCTTCTCGAAGCCCGGCGTAATTACGGCGCCACTGATCGGGACGGTATTCCATACCCGCCACGACATACCGGACGCGTCCTCAAAGTCTCGGCTAGCCATGCCGAATTTTAGCGCAAAGAAGGTTCCACGATGGGGCTGTCAGGCACAATCGACGTCGATCGGTGTCGTAAGCGTTCACGAGCGAAGTGTGCGGGCGCGAAGTGTGCTCTTCATCACGAAGGCGCTCGTGGCCCACGGCAGAGGGGCGCACCCGGCCGTTCCACGGACGGCATGTGAATTGACAACAGGAACACCGCGCGCGCACGGAATCGGACCAGTCTGAATGATTCGAAGCGGGATCGTTCCCATCGACGAGATATGCGGCGGTATTCAGCCGCGTTCGATCTACCTCCTCACCGGCGGCGCTGGTGCCGGCAAAACGACGTACGCACTCCAATTCGCGAATCACGGCCTGCGATGCGGAGAGCGAGTCGCGATGCTGACCCACGCCTCGCGTGAGGAATTGTTCGCCCTATCCGGTCGTTTGGGTATCGAGCTCCCCGGGGCACTCCGCGAGCAGCGTGCGCTCGTGCTGCGATATCGCGCGGATTTTCCGCGTCGCCTCGCTCGCGCTGGTTCCGTTGACCGGATGTTCGACGACCTGCGAAGCCTCATTGGCGACCACCGCCCGCGGCGGATCGTTATCGATACGTTTGGTCCTCTGCTCGAAGACGGCTCGGCCTCGCCGGTTGCCGCGCTGGGTCTCATTGAGCTCCTCACCGCGAGTCGAGCAACGGCACTGCTCAGCTATCCAATGGACCTCCAGGCAAGCTATGATCGGCGCCTCGAGCCGTTGGTGCAGGCGGCTGCTGGCATTTTTCGCATCGCGCGAGACGAGCGTGGCGCGCGCCGACTCGAGGTGGTGGCGCTCCGATACGCGCCCGCGCTACCCGGCGCGATCGACTACGCAGCCTTGCCTAACGTGGCAGTGCCTGACGAGCCGCTGGAAATCCGCTGAGCCATGCGATACGCGCTCGCCTTCCTCCTCGCAGCGGTCTGTCTGACCACCGGAGCCATCGCCACCTTTGCCCGCATCAGCTTTACGTCAATTGCCGCCGCGACCCAGCCCTCGCCGCCGCCGGCAGCCGATACGGTGCCGACGGCCGAAGTGCTCACGCCGGTCGCACCGACCGCTGCTGATTACGCTCGTTATGCAGACGCCGACAAAGCGTGGCGCGAGCGGCATGCTCGCCAATACACGATCGCCGAGCTCCGTGCGCGGGGCGACGGCCGGCGCACTCCGCGCGAGGCGATGCAGGACCGCGTCTTCAAGCTGACGCGGCGGGGCGACCACGTCGCCGCGATTCTCGAGCTCGAGCGCTGGGTGAGCGGACACCGGCGCGACGAGGGGTCGCTACTCGACCTTGCGCGCCTGCTGAACGAGACGGGAAGAACCAGCGACGCGGTGACACGGTATCGCGAGATTCTCGCTCTTCGCGCCCACGCGAACTGACCGATGCGACTCGTCGTCGGCATCGCGCTGGTCAGCGCCGAGCTGTGTCTCGTGGGGTCACTCGTCGACGCGCAGGGTCCTGGTCGCGGCAGCCGCGCTCCGACCGCAGCCGCGTCGTCTGTAGTGCGGGCCGAGCTGGCGACCGTCCTCCTTCAGTCGGGCCGCTACGACGAGGCGGCGCGCGAATTCCGTGTCCTGCTCGCGCGGGATCCGTCGAACTTCGACCATCGGCTCGGCCTCGCGCGCGCGCTCGCGTGGGGCAATCATCCGCAGGAGGCGGAGCGTGAGCTTGCACGGCTCAGTGCCAAGCGTCCGGCGACTCCGGGCCTCGATTCGCTGCTGCGCGCCGTGCGTGATGCCTACGATCCGCGTGCGCTCGATGCAGCCGCGTGGGTGGTGAGCGACCCATGGTATTCGCCGTATCGACTGGCGCTCGCTCGCGCGCTCGCGCGCGAGGACATGCCGCGGCTCGCCATTGCTCACTTTGATACGTTGCTTTCGCGCCCGGCCATCGGCCGCCTCCCCGATCGCGGGACCTTGCTGCGGGAGTTGGCGGACGCATATGTCGCCGCGGGAGATCGCCTGGGCGGCGCCGAGAGACTGCGTACTGCGCTCGCCTTCGCTCCCGCTGACACGGCGCTTCGCCATGAGTTGGCGTCGATGTTCGCCGACGCCCGGCGCTATGATGATGCCCGAGCGCAGTACGACACGCTCGTGCTGCAGGCGCCGTCGGGCCCACTCTTCCTCGAGCGCGCGCGGCTGCGGCTCGCGTTAGGCGATCGCGCTGGCGCCACCTCCGACCTCTGGGCCTCGGTTGGCGTGCAGCCCTCGGCCCGCGCGTATCTCCTCCTTGGCGACCTGTTTCGCGAGAATGGTGACTATCGTGGCGCGCGCGCGATGTACGTCGCCGCGCGCCAGGGCGCCCCGAACGATGTGCGTATCGCCGTTGCATCCGCGCTCGCGCAGCTCGATCGCGAAGAGCGACCAGCGTTGATGGCTCCGTTGGTGGGCGAAGACCCCGGCTGGCGCGTCTCCGAGGAGGTGGCCGCGGACAACCTCGGCGTCGCCTATTCCGAGTTCGCGCTTCGCCGGACGCTTGCCGTCGCCGCCGCGACGCGCGTCGCGTTAGGCGCCGCATGGCGCGAGCTCACGCAGCACTCCGGGTCCCGCCGGGTCGATGTGAGCGGCTACGGGGCGATGATTGGTGCGTGGCAGGAGGCGGCCTACGGCCCCGCGATCGGCCGGCTCGAGGTCGATGGAGGCACGGTGTATCACCCGAGCGCCGGCACGTTAGGCGAGGCACGGGGCGCGCTCTCGGCCTGGCTCTTCGCATGGCAGGCAACGGCGGAGGTCGCGACGGGACCCGCCTATCCATCGCTCTTCTCCGTCGACGCGCTTCTTCCTACCACCGGCGGCCGGCCGCTCACGGAACGCGACGCAACCGTCACGGTCGGCGGGCCCATTGGGGTGCTCGATGTCGGTGTCCGTGTCGAACGGTCGCTCGTCAGTGATGGCAACCGGCGCCTAACGATCGACAGCTATCTCCGGTATCCGTTGGCAGGAAATGTCTTCGCCGTCTACTCGGGCGCCGGTGTCGCCTTCGCGCAGCGAAGCACGCTGTACTGGGATCCCCACCAGTATACATCGCAGGCGGCGGGTATCGAGTACGCCGCTCGGCGCGCGCGTGGTTTATCCTTCGCGGCCCGCGTCCTGCCCAGTTATGCCTTGAGCGACGAGGCGCCGAGCATCCGATCCTCGACGCCCGGCACCGCGACCGTGACGCGGGGCCCGATCACGCGCCACACCGCCTTTCAGTTCGGGGCGGGCACTGAAGTCGGCTATCGCGTACACGGCTGGGAGGCAGCTGGCGCATTGAGCTACGGGCGCGGACGAGCCGGCGATTATCAGCGCGTCGGCGCGTCCGTCACTCTTCGCATGGTGCCGTGACGTGCTGCCGATCGCCATTGCGTTCGTGCTCACCTTTCTGGTCGTCTTGATCGTTAGGTACGTCCTGCTGGTGTGGCTCGGGTACCTGCAACACATCGAGAACCGCGGTCGCGACGACGAACGCACGCCCCAGCCGCCGGTCACGATCATCGTGCCCGTGTACAACGAAGCATCGGTAATCGAGCCAGCGCTTCGCAGTCTGCTCGAGCTACGCTATCCCGTCTTCCACGTGATCGTCGTCGACGACGGATCGAGCGACGCGACATTTGACCGCGCCATGGCGGTCGCTGGCCGTTACGGCGACACGACCGTGCGTGTGCTTCGCAAGAAAAACGGCGGCAAAGCGAGCGCGCTGAACGCCGGAATCGCCATCGCGACGACGGAGTTCGTGCTCTGCATGGACGGCGATTCGCGCTTACACCCCGATACGCTCCGCTGTGCAATGCGGCACTTCGTGGATCCGCGCATCGGCGCGGTCGCCGGCAACGTGAAGGTGGTGAATCGCCATAATCTCTGGACGCGACTGCAAGCGCTCGAGTACGTCGAAGGGCTGAACACGGCGCGGCGCGCGCAAGGATTTCTCCGCGTCGTGAACATCATTCCCGGTCCCATTGGTGTGTTTCGGCGTGACGCGTTGGTTCGCGCCGGCGGCTACGACACCGACACGTTCGCCGAGGACGCAGACCTCACGCTCAAGCTGCTGACGGCCGGCTGGCACGTCGCGTACGAGGAGGGCGCGATCGCCTACACCGAGGCGCCCGAGCGCTACCTCGATCTCATCAAGCAGCGATATCGTTGGACACGCGGGATCCTCCAGGCGCTGCGCAAACGCGCGTCGTGGCTCAATTCTCCGCGACGCGGCGTAGCGCTCTGGCTCTCGCTCCTCGTTATGCTCTTCGAGGCCGTCGTATGGCCGGCGATGAACGTGCTCGGCAATCTACTCTTTACCTTGGCCGCGCTGTCCGCGGGCGCGGCCGCCGGCGTGTTCTACTGGTGGGCGCTGCTCACGATGCTCGACGTTGCCGCCGCTCTCTACGCGATTGGTATGGAAGGCGAGGACCTGCGGCTGATCCCGTACGCTATCGCCTATCGATTCTGCTTCATCACCATGATCGACGTCGCGAAGCTTTTCGCCACCGCCGAGGAAGTCGCGCGCGTGCGCATGACCTGGGGAAAGCTCGAACGTGTGGGCAGGCTCTGATTTCGTCCGCTTGTCATCCTGAGCGCAGCGAAGGATCTGCTGTTAACCAAAGGGAGTTTTAATGTCTGTTAACCTGCTTCTTTCCACGATCATCCTCGTCTCCTTCCTCGTGACTATCGTCATGGCCGTTGGCAGCTACGTCGCGTACAAGCTGCGCGAAGCGCGACGACCGCGCCTCGACGTGCCGGTCGTCGAGGGAGAATCGCCCTACTTCGAGCGGATCACCGCCGACGATCGGTGAAAAGACTTCGTCCGACGACGGTTGCGTTCACGCTCGCGGCAACGCTCGTCATTGCCGTATCCGTGCTGCTCACGCTCCGTCGTGGCGACGCGGCCATGCGCTCC
>QHUV01000050.1 GCA_003222065.1 Gemmatimonadota bacterium
CAGCGCATGCCTTCGCTCCTCGCGGATGCCCATCTGTCGACGCGGGTCGTCGTGGACGTCGTCCGCGATGAGGCCGCGGCGTCGTTTTATACGGCGCCCGGCGCGCTCGATTCGATCGTCGCCGCTTGGCGTGCTGTCCTCGCCGGCGCCGGCGCCGACGTACGCATCGTTTCCGCGGCCGCGGCGCGCGCCGATCGATCCGCGCGCGCGCTCGTCATCCCCTCTTCGCCTTGCCTAACGGTTGACGCGCGCGAAGCGATCGACGCCGTCGTCGCCCGCGGTGGCGGCGTAATCATCACCGGCCTCACCGGCATACACGATGGCGGATGCCGGCCAATCGGCTACGGGCTCATCGTCGGCGCGACCGGGGCGTCGCGCGCCGACACGCTCGAGTCGCGAGCGATGACGTACGTGACGCTGCCCGCCGGTAGCCCGCTCACCATCGACATTCCACCCGGATCCCGCATCGACCTCAATCCGGGCCGTCAGGTTGCCCTGCGCGTTGCGCGGCGCGACGCGTTCTACTCCG
>QHUV01000506.1 GCA_003222065.1 Gemmatimonadota bacterium
GGACACGGTCGGGCGCGCCTCGGCGACGCTCGCCCAACCGACCCCCAACTTGCCCTGACGCGGCCAACCGGTGAGGAATCCGATGGCGATCGGTACCTCGTTAGGCGCCAGGCGCTTGAGAAGCGCGGCGAGGAGCGCGATCTTCTCCAGTCGGCCGCTCGTGTCGGCGACGAGCTTCGAGGTGAGAACCAGGTCGTTGAGCTTCATGCCATGCGCAATATCGCTCGACAACTACTGTTGGCGCACGTCTCGTTGGTAAGTACCGCCTGCGTCCATGTCGTGAGTCCCTACGTCACGACAGGCGACCGGACGCAACTCCTCGCACCGCAGCCGATCGTTCGTTTCGGCAAGGCCGACAGGCTGAGACTGCCGACGATCGAGGTGGATGAGCAGACGACCTATCAGGAGATCGTCGGTTTCGGCGCGGCGCTCACGGATGCGTCGGCGTGGCTCATCCAGCACCGACTGACCGACGCGCGACGCGACTCACTCATGAAGGAGCTCTTCGAGCGAATCGGGCTGAGCTTCATCCGGATCGACATGGGCGCGTCGGACTTCGCGCTGCGACAATACAGCTACGACGACATGCCGCCTGGACAGCAGGATTCGGCGGTGGCGCACTTCTCGATCGATCCCGACCGCGCCGAGACGCTGCCGATCCTCAAGCGCGCGCTGGCGCTCAACCCGCGACTTGCCATTGTCGCATCGCCGTGGAGCGCGCCGGCGTGGATGAAGACGACGGGCAGCATGATCAAGGGCACACTGCGCGACGACGCGTATGCGTCGTATGCGACGTACTTCTCTCGCTTCGTCGCCGCGTACGCGGCCGAGGGCGTGCCGATTTTCGCGATCACAGTGCAGAACGAGCCGCATTTCGAGCCGGGCGACTATCCGGGTATGAGATTGGACCCAGCTCAGCGAGCACGATTTGTTAGGCAGTATTTGGGTCCGCTGAACTCGGCGCGCATCTTGGAATGGGATCACAACTGGGACGAGCCCAACTCGCCGCTCGCCGTGCTCGCCGATTCGGGCGCTCGGCGCTACGTGTCGGGCGTCGCGTGGCACTGCTACGCCGGCGACGTGTCGGCGCAGAGCGTCGTGCACGATGCGTATCCGGACAAGGATGCGTACATCACCGAGTGTTCGGGTGGCGACTGGGCGCCGAAGTTCGCCGACAATCTTGCGTGGATGGTGAGCAAGTTGATCATCGGCGGTACGCGGAACTGGGCACGCGGCGTGATCCTCTGGAACCTCGCGCTGGACGAGCAGCACGGTCCTCATACGGGAGGCTGTGGAAATTGCCGCGGCGTCGTGACCATCAAGTCAGATGGGACGGTGGAGCGCAACGAGGAGTATTACGCTCTGGCGCATGTCAGCCGATTCGTGCCGCCTGGCGCCCGTCGGATCGCTTCCACCTCGGGCGTGGACGGGCTCGAGAGTGTGGCGTTCCGTCATACCAATGCTGACTTCTTCGTTGTCACGCTGATTGTGCTCAACACCAATGCGACGGCGAAGGAGTTCGCGGTGCGAGCCGGCGGGCGTACATTCCGCTATTCGCTGCCCGCGGGTGCCGTCGCGACCTTTCAATGGTGAGGACCATAGTGACGCTAAGAATGAGAGTAGCGTGGATGCTGTTGGGCGTGCCGGCGCCGGTCGTCGCGCAGAGCGCAACCGATTGGCCGAATCTTCAGCGCTATCGCGACACGAACGCGGCGCTCCCCGCAGCGGCGGCCGGCGAGAATCGCGTCGTGTTCATGGGGAACTCCATCACCGAAGGGTGGCAGAAGTACTTCGGCGATCAGTTTCGCGGCAAGCCATATGTGAATCGCGGCATTGGCGGCCAGACGACGCCGCAGATGCTCGTGCGATTTCGGCAGGACGTGATCGCGCTCAAGCCGAAGGCCGTGGTGATTCTCGCCGGCACGAACGACATCGCCGGGAACACTGGTCCGAGCACGATCGAAATGATCGAGGACAACTTGGCGGGCATGGCGGAATTGGCCATGGCCCATCGCATTCGCGTCGTTTT
>QHUV01000507.1 GCA_003222065.1 Gemmatimonadota bacterium
ACGACACGAATCCACTGGCGGCGCCGCCCGGCGGGGCGATGACGGCGAGCGACGTCCACACGCTCGTCGCGTACGCGAAACAGTATCACGTCGACGTCATCCCCGAGCAGGAGGCGTTCGGGCATCTTCATCATTTACTCAAGTACGAGCTGTACTCGCCGTTGGCCGAAACGGCGCACGGTCACGTGCTCGCTCCGGGCCAGCCCGCGTCGATGCAGCTCATTCGCCAGATGTTCGCCGAGATCGATTCGCTCTTTCCCGGCCCCTTCATTCACATCGGCGCCGACGAGACCTTCGAGCTCGGCCGCGGCCAAACCATGGATCGCGTCCGTACCGAAGGACTCGGCGCGGTATATCTCGGCTTTCTCCAGCAGATCGAGCAAGTACTGCGGCCGATGGGGAAGCGTCTCCTCTTCTGGGGCGATATCGCGCAGAACAGCCCGGACCTCGTCAAGACATTGCCCAAGGACATGATCGCCGTCGCCTGGGAGTATGACCCAGCCCAACACTTCGACCGACTCATCACGCCGTTCACCCAGGCTGGGCTCGAGACGTGGGTAGCGCCAGGGGTCAACAACTGGAACCGCGTCTGGCCGAACTTCGCGAACGCGCTTCCGAACATTCAGGGATTCATCCGTGACGGTCAGCGGTTGGGCGCGACTGGAGCGCTGAACACGACGTGGGACGACGACGGCGAGGCGCTGTTCAATCAAACGTGGTACGCCGTGCTCTTTGGGGCGGCGGCGAGCTGGCAGCCGGGCGAAAGTAGCATCGAAGATTTCCAGAAGGCGTTCGGTCACGCCTTTCATGGCGATACGACGGGTCTCATCGACGCGGCGCAGCGGCAGCTCGCCGCGGCCCACGCGCTTTTGCAGAAGCAAGGGGCAGGCGACGCGAACGACTTCCTGTACTGGATCGATCCTTACACGAACGAGGGAATGTTCACCGCGCAGCGGATCCGGCCGGTGTTGCACGACGTTCGGCTCCTCGCCGAATCTGCTCTCGTCGCGGTGGCGAATGCACGGCGCGCGCAGCCGTCACTGCGTGAGGCCGACGCATTGGACGCCATCGCTCTCGGTGCGCGGCGCATCGACTTTATCGGAATGAAATTTCAGTTCGCCGATGAAATAGCCAGCATGTACGCGCGCGCTGCCTCCGCGGACACGTCACGGGACGCGCGCACCAACGCCGGCCGGGAGCTATCCGACATCGCCGGCATGAACGGCCGCGCTCAGGACCTCCGCGACGGCTACACTCTGACCCGTGAGCTGTACGAGCGAGCTTGGCTGCGCGAAAGCCGACCGTATTGGCTCTCGAACGTGCTCGCGCGCTTCGACAAGGCGACTCAGCTCTGGATCGATCGCATGGATCGCCTGACGCAGGCGCGACGAGAATGGAACCGCACGCATCGACTACCGCCGCCTGATTCCATTGGACTGCCTGCGGCAATGCCGGGCCTCATCGTGTCCACGCGCCGATAGCGGACATTTGTTGCGCCGCCGCGACAACGATTGCGGCGTTAAGTATTCGATTCCGCCCCGAGTTAGGCGGTCGAATTGCGCTCGCGCCTGCGTACGTCGTGTGAGGCGGCTCCGCGCACGAACTTTGCCTTGGAGGCGCCTCACCTCTTCACGAGTACGCATGAAGCCTGGTTCGCTGCGGGTCGTGGTCATAGACGAGCAACGTTGGGTTGTGCGGGCCGTTCGTCGCCTGCAAAACGGCCGCGATTTGACCGATCCGCCGCTGCGATTCTTCAATGGCGCGGAGTCGCGCTACGTACGCGACTATCCAGCGGATTGGCCGGCGCTCCCCGAGAGCGAGCTCACATCCATTTTTGAACGCGCCGAGCCAAGAGCGTAGTGAAACAATCTTAAGGCGCTCTTTCGCGGCTAACGCGACAAATTTGTCGTGTTCCGCTCCCGCTGTGTACGGCGGGACCGCGTGGCTATCCAGATATCAGCGCTAAGGTACTTGTGACTACCGAACCGGGCCGCAACCGCCGCTCTGGCGTGATTCACAAACACCTGTACCTTAGAGCGCGTTAACCTTAGCCAGGGTGACGTGGCCGTGGCGTCGGATATTCTTCTGGAAGAGCTTCGCGAAGCACTCAGTGAGCATTACACCGTCGTGTCCGAGGTTGGACGTGGCGGTATGGCCACGGTATTTCTCGCCGAGGATCTGAAGCACGGACGTCGCGTTGCGATCAAGGTCGTCAGTCCCGAGCTGTCGTCATCGATCGACAGCGATCGCTTCAAGCGCGAGATCCAGATTGCCGCGCGGCTGAATCATCCGCACATCTTGCCGGTGTTCGACTCCGGCGACGCGCATGGTTTGCTCTACTATGTGATGCCCTTCGTCGAGGGCGAGTCGTTGCGCGGTCGGCTGAAGCGCGAGAGCCAACTCTCGATCGACGACGCGGTCACGATCGCCTGTGAGGTTGCGGATGCGCTGTCGTATGCGCACGCGTTCGGCGTCGTCCATCGCGACATCAAACCAGAGAACATACTGCTGCATGGCGGCCATGCTGTTGTCGCCGACTTTGGCATTGCGCGAGTGATCCAGGACGCCGGCGGCGAGAAGTTGACGCAGACGGGCATGTCGATTGGCACCGCCGCCTACATGAGTCCCGAGCAGTTCAGCGGCGATCACGTCGATGGGCGCAGTGACATGTACAGCCTCGCGTGCGTGCTGTATGAGATGCTCGTTGGTGAGGTGCCATTCACCGGGCCTAACGCGATCGCGATCATGGCGCGGCATACGATGGAAATGCCGCCGTCGATCCAAATCGTTAGGGGCACGGTGCCTGACGAGCTCGAAGGCGCGATCATGCATGCCCTCGAGAAGGTACCCGCTGATCGCTTCGCGACGGTCGCGCAATTCAAGAATGCACTGCTCGGGCAAGGCGCGACGAGCACGTATGTCCGGCACACACGCGCGTACACCAAGCAGCACGCGGCGATTCCGGCACCGGTAGTGCGCCGACGTCGCCGCACCCTTGCGGTCGGTGCCTTGGCGATCGTGCTCGTTGCGGCCGGTAGTCTCGCGGGGCGGTACTATTGGGTGAAATCACATGCGCCGCTGGTGATACAGGCGGGCGATGTCGCAGGTGGAATGTCGCCAAAGCGAATCGCGGTTCTCTATTTCGAAGACCGGAGTCGGAACCACGAGCTTGCCCCATTGGCC
>QHUV01000508.1 GCA_003222065.1 Gemmatimonadota bacterium
CGGAGAGCGCGAGCGCGCCAAGTCCGGCCAACAATGTCGCGGACTGAACACGGCCCGGCCCGATACGGGCGACCGCGGGATCGAGAATGGCGAGCACACGTCCTTCCAGCTCGCGGCGTCGCGCCATCGGCATCGCCGTCGCCGGAGCGCCTTGATGACGAACACTGATCACGATGTCCAGCAGGTGATCGGCATAATCGCTGGCGCGCGCGCCGCAGGAGAGCACGAGATCGTCGCAGGCGCGCTCGCTCTCGGCGCGGAGGTGGCGCGCCGCCGTCCAGACGAGCGGATGGAACCAGTAGAGCGCGCAGGCAATCCGGCCAAGCGTGTGGCCAACGAGATCGCGGCGCCTAACGTGGGCCAGCTCATGAAAGATTACGGCGCGACGCCGGCTGTCTGACCACTGCTCGGCGCTGGCGGGAAGCACGATCGTCGGTTCCAGTATGCCGCACGCGAATGGCATCTCGATGAGTGGACTGGAAAGGAGTCTCGGCACGGCATCGAGATCGAGTCGATCGGCGATCTCGAACAGCGGTGACGTCCAGCTCCGCTCCTCGAGCGGACGCCCACTACGGACGATGCGCCGGACGGACAGCGCGCCATAGGCCAGCCAACCGAGGAGGAGGAACGCCACGGAGGCCCACAAAACGAGCAAGCTGGTCAAGAAGGGGAATATTGGTTCGTTAGGCGGCGCCGCCGCGGGGCTCGCCGCGATCAGCGGACCACGTGAGCTCGTCGGCGTTCTCAGGGTCGTCGCGGAAAGCCCCGACGCATTCTCGGCCGGGGCAACAGAGGTGTTGCGATCGACCAACGGCGCCTTCGGCGCAAGGTTCGGCACGAGGGAGCTCGGGACGATGGCCAGGCGCACCGGGGTCCAGAGCGAAACCGCGGGAAGGAGTAAGACGCCCCCGAGGGTCGCCAACCAAACGAGATGTCTCGTCCCCGCGGACGCGCGGCGCAGCAGCGTCGTCGCGGCGAGCGCGATGACGAGGAGTGCCGTCGCCTTGAGCAGCCATGCGATCAGGGCCGGCTGCGCGAGTGCCATAATGAGATTGCTCATCGTTATCTCCCGCTCGAGCGGGCGCGGCGAATCCGATCGCGGAGCCGGTCGATCTCGACGTCAGTCAGCTCGGCGTCCGAAATGCGAAGCAACGCGGTCATGGCCTGTTCATGTGAACCGTCGAAGAACGTGCTCACGACGTGCTGCAAAGCGTCTTCCTGAGCACGCTCGGCACTCTTCGACGGCAGGTACACATAACGAGGACCATCATCGCGGTGGGTGATCTGGCCTTTCTCCGACAGGATGCGGAGAATCGACCTTACCGCGGAGTAAGTCGGCGGATCGGGCAGGTCGGCCATTACTTCCGAGACGGTGGCTTCGCCGCGCCGGAAGAGGATGTCCATGACCTGGCGCTCGCGTCGAGTGAGCGCTTCGTCCGTACGATGGGGCGACACCGGAGTACCTCTGCAATCGGGGTGTGTTGATTTTTCAACATATCACCCGAAAAGTCAAGAGGTCCGGAAAAGAAGGTCAAGAGTTGCCTCACAAGTGGACGGGTCGTCCCCATTGCGGCGGGTATGGACCGCCGATGTGAAGCTGATCACAACCCCTCCTCTTGGAGAACAGATCAATGCGGAAGTTCGCCATCGTTCTGACTTCGCTCACGTCGCTGGGAGTCGTTGCGTCTGCTCAGGCGCAGCAAGGCCCGAGCGTGGGCGACGTCGCCGCGTACGCGGCGCTCTCATCGACGCCGGTCGGCGCGATGACGCCGGTCGTCACCAGCGCAATGCTCGGCAGAATCGCCAAAGGCTATTCGGTCGCCGGGCAGTACGGCCACCTCTCCGACAACGGCGCCGGCTTCAATGCCTTCGGCGCGTCAGTGTCGATGCCCGTCAGCGGCGTTTCGCTCGGCGGCAGCCTTGGGTTCTGGAGCCCCAGCGGCGGCACCAATGACAAGAGCAATCTGATGTTGGGGCTCAACGCCGAGACGAACCTCGGTGCATGGGCAATCGGTGATGGGAAGGATGCCAACCTCTTCACGATGAGCGTTCGTAGTGATTTCGGTTGGGCGAATCCTGATGACGGCACGGGCTCGGGCAACAGCATCACTGCTCTTTCGCTCAGTGCTGGCGTGCCAGTCGCGCTCGTACTCAAGACCGGCGACATGACGTTTGCGCCGTTCGTGACGCCTGGCCTCGGCTGGGGACGTCTGAGCGCCACGGGTGCTTCTGAGAGCGGCTCGCGCTTCATGATGGGCGCGGGCATCGGCATGGCGCACCGCAATGGTTGGGGCGTCAGCGTCGGAATGCAGAAGGTCTTCATCGATCAGGGCAAGGCCGTGTTCGGCCTCAACCTGTCGTACGGGAAGTAGTAGTAGCACCTCCCGTCGAAACGGATCGACAGGTGTTGCCGGTGTTCGGGGTACACACGTACCCCGGCCCGCGCAGCACCTGTCCCGTTTTTGCCCCTGTGTGTCGGCCGTGATCTATGGTGATCCTGCCATTCACGAGCACCCACTCGATCCCGGTCGCAAACTCCATCGGATTCTCGTAGGTCGCTTTGTCCTGGAGTTGATCGAGATCGAAGATGGTGACGTCGGCCCAGTTCCCCTCGCGAATCGCGCCGCGGTTTGCTGTGGTAGATCGCCATCACGCGTTCCTGCCCTTGCGACACGAGGTCGAACGCGGCATCGGCGGGATCCTTGCCCATCTCCTTCGCGATCTGCGCGATCGTCTTGTTCTCGTACTTCTTGTTCGCGGGATTGCGCGCGTTCACGAGAACGATGCCGTCCCATCCGCCGGCGGCCTCGATGATGTTCCACCATCCTGGCGAGCCGGTCGTGATCTCATTCTTGAGACGCGCGCGGATCGCGGGATTTGCGAGACGCGCGCGAAGCGAATCAGCGCCGCCCTCGTGCGCCCAGCTCGGAATGGTTGCCTCCAGTCCCGTGCCGCCCGCAGTATAGACGTACATGTCCGCGGCGACGTCGACGCCACGCGCTCGCGCCGCTTCGATTTCCGCTCGGACGGAATCCATGAGAATGCCCCAGCCGGGCTGGTACGCGACCTTGAGATGAAACACCTCGACCGGCATGCCGGCCCGCTCGCCAATCGCGATTGCTTCGCCGACGGCCTGGACGACCTCCTTCCCTTCACCGCGAATGTGGCTCGCGTAGATGCCGCCTAACGGCGCGGCGGCCTTCGCCACCTCGACTAGCTCGGCGGTCGTCGCATAGCTCGAGGGCGGATAGATGAGCGCCGTCGACATGCCCATGGCACCAGCTCGCATGGCGGTGTCCATGATGGCACGCATGCGATCGAGCTCCGCGGCGCTTGGCGCGCGCGCCGAGCGGCCGAGAACGGCGACACGCGCCTGCGTCTCGCTGAAGTAGGTGCCGAAGTTGATGCTGATCCCCTGCCGCTCGAGCGTCGCGAAGTATTCTGGTATGCGCGACGCCGGCACGGGCGTCCCTCCCTCACCCACGGATTGCCCTGTCCGTCGAGGACGCGTCCGTTGCGAATGACGATGTCGTACAGCGTGTCGGGAGTTTGCGCGTTTGCGACGACAGAGATCGCGACGAACGCGGTAGCGAGAATGAATGGCCGATGCATGATGTTGTTGTGAGGGGATTGACGTGCTGATAATGCGGCTCGTCAACCAGTGAAGCAATCGTCATCCGTCTTACTCACTATCTTCGAACTATGGCTGCCGTGAGATGGACTCGAAGCATCCTCTGGCTCGCGTTCGCCGTGGTGCTCGTGCTGGTGATCGGATTCGGAGCCGCGATCGCACAGCGAGCCGCGAGCTTCAGCCTGCTCCCGAAATCGGAGCCGCCGCGCGTCACCCACGATCTCGTCGTCCAGCAACTGCAGGACGTCGCGAAGCTCGTCTCCACGGAAATGACGCTGCGGGACGTTGTTGTCTACGACGCCACACGCTACGGCTTCGCGAAGCGCGCGCTGCTCGTCGTCACCGGCAAGGTGAGCGCGGGGATCGATCTCGGCGCCGCGACCGACGTGAAGATCGATCAGGATGCACGACGCATAAGAATTACGCTCCCACGCGCGCGCGTACTCGCGGTGGAGGTGTTGGATGTTCGTACCTATGACGAGAGCGCCGGACTGTTCAATCCGTTCCGTCCCGAGGATCGGGACGCGATTCAGCGCCAGGTTCGGCATCAGCTGTACACCGCGGGCGAGCAATCGGGATTGCTCAACCACGCCGACAGCAGCGCTGCACGCGTGCTGAACGAGCTGTTCGGGCGAGACGGCTACACAGTGGAGATCGTTAGGTCGGCGGCGCTGACGCCATCGACGGGCTAGCACGGATCG
>QHUV01000051.1 GCA_003222065.1 Gemmatimonadota bacterium
CCGGGCCGCCAGATACCGAACGGACTGATTCCCACCGACACCCATGGCTTCGCGACGTGAACACGCTGATAAAGCGTCGCGACAAAATCGTCGATGTTGTGACGCCGCCAGTCGTCGCGATTCGTCCAGCGCTGGCGGCGTCCGTACTTGATCCACGAGGCACGATCCCCGAAATCGAGCTCGCGCACGATCCTGATCGTGTGGCGATGCCGCCCGCGACCTACCCGCCGATAGTGCGTGCGCGTCTCGCGATAGGGATAAAAGAAGTCGTCGAGATGTACCGCATCGATGTCATATCGCTGAACGACGTCGATGATAGTCGCGAGGATCGCCTCCCGCGCCGCGGGGATGCCGGGATCGATCCACTGCTGTCGGCCATAGCGTCGAACCCACTCGTGATGAACTCGCGTGACGTGGTTGCGCGCGGCTCGAATGCCGCCGTCGAGCGATGCGCGAAAAGGATTGAACCACGCATGCACCTGGAGCCCGCGCGCATGCGCCTCTCGCACGACCACGGCGAGCGGATCGTCGCCCCGGTTCACTCCTTGTCGGCCAGTCAGCTTCGCCGACCAGGGTGCGAGCGGAGTTTGGTATAGCGCGTCGCCGCTCAGCCTAACGTGAAAGATGATCGCATTGAGGCCAATCCCCCGCGCGCGATCCAACAGCGCGATGAGCTCACGCTGCTGCTGCTCCGCTGAGAGTCCGGCACGGGAAGGCCAATCGCCGTCCGCGGCGGGACTCAGCCAAGCGCCTCGGAACTCGCGGAGGATGATCGGAGGAAAAACCGTGCTGTCGCGCAAGGCGACGCGAGACATATCGCGCGGCGCGCCCTGCGGAATCACGCGTTGGGTCCCGGCCCCGCGCGCGCTGCCGAAGAGTAGCCCGGCAGCGGCCGCGAGCGCACGGCTTCGGCTACGGGCCTGACGGAATTGATGGGACGCCAGCGGCGAACGGAGCGGCATTACGCGAATCGTCGGGTCCGACAACGAAGCGACCCGGGGGGTGCTGTCCAGCCCGCCCCGAGTCGCGGTTACGCCTACCAGACGAACGGAGAGACGTGATGGTCAGAGTCCCATTGCGTCGTCTCGCCCGAGGCGACGGCGAACCGTCGAGAATTGAGACAGTTTGGGGCGAACGCCGTCGTTAGGCGCGGCCTTCAGGCGGCAAGTGCGTCGCCATGGGCTCCTTCGGCGCCGAGCCGTGTATTCCTCTCATGCGTTCTCGACTCCTTACCGTTTCGTTGCTCGTCATCGGCGTCGCCGCCTGCGGTCGGCGCACAACCGTCGCTGACGAGAATCTGCGCCGCGACCTCGACCTGGCCCGGGGCCCAGGCCTCGAGTTGGCGCCCCGCTCCGGCTCGCAGACGACGGTCTCAGCCGAAGAACTAATCCCAGCCGGCCCCGCGAAGACAACTACGACGCCGGCGCGGCGCGCTCAACAGCCAGCATCGCCACGTGTAGCAAGGAAAGTGGTGTCCATGGCGCCGGCTCCGTCGCGCAGCGACAGTGCCATCGCCAGCGCACCGGCGACGCCGCGGCCGTCCGCTGGCGCTATCTCGCCACCGCCGCCGGGCGGCTACAAGACGATGGGCGAGCTGATTCGTAAGGCGCCTTTCCCGATCAATCCCTGAATGGAACCGGGTCGCGAGACGTCTACAGCCTTTGATTAGAATTTGCTCATAATTCGAGTGAGCTCTATCTTGGCGCACGACGCTGCACGGGGTCGTCCTTCATCCTCGAGAGGTGCGTCATGGCCAAAAAATCACCGCGTCTCACTCCTGTACCCGGAAGCGCTCGCCAACCCATCGCCGGAGCCAAAATCGAAGGCCCGGTCGCTGGGAACGAGATCATCGACGTCACGATTCGGCTGCGAGAGGGCCAAAAGGCAAAAGCCGAAGGCGTCTACCGCGAGCAGTCGCGCGGCGCCGCTGCCGACACACCGCTCACACGCGAAGAGCTCGCGCAGCGAGTTGGCGCTCGAGCCGAAGACGCGCGGCTCGTGGAAGCATACGCGCACGACCATGGACTGACAGTGCTGGCAGTGAGCCTGCCGCAACGTACGGTGCAGCTCCGCGGGCCTGCCGATGCGATGGAGAAGGCCTTCGGCGTCTCGCTCGAGCGAGTCGCGGCGAAGGGTCACTCCTTTCGGCAACGCAGCGGCAGCGTGCACGTTCCCGCTGCTCTCGGCGACGTCGTCACGGGCGTGTTCGGATTGGACGACCGGCCACAAGCCAAGCCGCACTTTCGTCTGCACTCGAGCGCGACTGGTGCACGGTTCGAGGCCCACGCCACAACGCGAGCTTTTACTCCGCTCGAGTTGGCAAAGATTTACGAGTTTCCCGCGAAGGCCAACGGCAAGGGACAGTGCATCGCGCTAATTGAGCTTGGCGGCGGCTACAAGACCTCCGATCTGAACGCATTCGCCAAGTCACTCGGCCTGCCAGCACCCGACGTCGTCGCGGTTTCCGTGGATGGCGCGCACAATCATCCGACCGGCAATCCCAATGGGCCGGACGGCGAGGTCGTGCTGGACGTCGAGGTCGCCGCCGGTGTCGCGCCTGGGGCGAAGATCGCCGTGTATTTCGCGCCGAATACCGATCGCGGATTTCTCGACGCCGTGAGCGCCGCGGTGCACGACACGAACAATCGGCCGAACGTCATCTCGATCAGCTGGGGCGGGCCCGAGTCGAACTGGACGAGGCAGTCCATGGACGCAATGACGCAAATCTTTCGGGAGGCGGCATCGATCGGTGTGCCTGTATTTGTCGCTTCTGGCGACGACGGCGCAACCGATGGTGTGGAGACTGGTGAATTGACGGTCGACTTCCCGGCCGCGAGCCCAGCCGCGATCGCGTGCGGCGGCACACGTCTCGAAGCCGCGAACGGCAAGCGCACCCGTGAGGTGGTCTGGAATGATCTAGCTACCGAGAGCGGGGCAACCGGCGGTGGATTTTCGAAGATCTATCAGGCGCCGGCGTGGCAGAAGACAAGCCTCAAGGACTTCAAACAGCACATGCGCGGAGTACCGGACGTGAGCGCGAACGCCGACCCTGAGACGGGCTATCGCATTCACGTGGACGGGAAGTCGATGATCTTTGGAGGAACGAGCGCGGTGGCTCCTCTGATGGCCGGACTCGTTGCGCTCTGCGCCCAGAAGGGCGGCGCGACACCGCGGGACTTCATGGCGCGAGTGTACGGAGGTGGCAAGAGTGCCTCGCCGGCAAGACTGGCCACGACGCGGCGAGCGGTGAAACTGCCGGACTTCGCCTCGAAAGTCACTGCGGCCCAACCGCTCATGTTCGACGTCACCGAAGGCAAGATCGACGGCTTTTCAGCGAGGTCGGGCTGGGATGCCTGTACAGGACTAGGCGTACCGGTGGGGGCGAGAGTGTTGAAAGGGGTTTACGGGAAGTAGAGCAGAAGAGCGAACGGAGAAGAGCGAGCCCTTTTCGGCTCGCTCTTCTCGGCTCGCCCCTCTTTAGCTCGATCTTTTAACAGTTCCTACACACCCCCGGCGTTGTCCGCCGCCTGTTCGGCGCTCATCATAGCAGCTTGCCGAATCTCCCCGCTTCACTCCGCTTTCGCATTCCCTTGGCGGTGCTCCTCGCGAGCATCGGCCTCACCGCACTCGCCGTCGTCGATGCGCAGCGTGCCGTCCGCTCGCAACAGGCGGTGACGCAACGCGCGCTGCGCGAGTACGCGACCTTCGCGGCGTGGAGCTATGCCCAGCATCTGAACGAAGTGCTCACCACGCTCCTGCGCGAGTCTCTCGGCGCGGTGAATCATGGTGATGACATGCACACGTCACCGCGCGTTCCGGCGGCGCGGGACCTCGCCCACTATCTGCCCTGGGACGCCGTGTGCATGTGTCATCGCGCGCGCAGTGGTCCCAATCCATCGACATTCTTCGCCCTGAAAATTGGCGACGATCGGCTGGATGTCGGGCTCAATACGCACGCCGACCCGACGCACGGATGGGAAGTCGATCGGCCGATGCCTGAGCCCTTGGCGATGGGTTTTGTCGGCGATTACTCACGCGCCGAGAAGAAATGGCTCGTCGACACGTTGACACGGCGCATTCGCCGGGCGGGACAGCCCGACCACGGCTACACGCTCGTCGTCGGTGAGACAGGCGAAGGGCCGCTCCTCGCCGCGTACACCCTGATGCCGACGTCGTGGGGCGACACGATGGTGTATGGCGCGCGGTACTCCACAAAGGCGCTCTCGGCAATGCTCTCGCAGGTGCTCGACGGCAATGGGCTGCTTCCGTCGACGTTCACGGAGGGACGCCGCAATCGTGACGTGCTCGCGATCCGCGTTCGTGACCGCGCCGGCAATACGCTGTTCGATTCGGCGCCTGGCCTCACGTCACCGCTCGACGCGCACATCGATCTGCCGGGCCGCGCCGGCGCGCTCGGCATCGAGGCTATCATTCGGCCCGAAGTTGCGGGTTCACTCATCATCGGCGGCGGCGCGCCGTCACGACTGCCGATTCTGCTCGGCGTATTGGGCCTGGCGGCGGCGCTCGCCGTCGTCGCCGTCGCGCAGCTGCGCCGCGAAGGCGACCTGGCACGGCTGCGTGCCGATTTCGTGTCGAGCGTTTCGCACGAGCTCCGCACGCCGCTCGCGCAGATCAAGCTCTATCTCGAGACCCTCCGCCTCGGCCGGGCGAAGACCGACGCCGAACGCGATTGGTCGCTCGGCCATATCGATCGAGAGACGACGAGGCTGCACCATCTCGTCGAGAATGTCCTCCGCTTCTCGCGTCTCGGCCACGTCGACGCGACGTCCGCCGTCGCGGAGAGAATCGGAGAGGAGGTCGAGCGGGTCGTCGAGGAATTTCGTCCCCTCGCGGCGTCGCGGCGGGCGCGCATCGTGACGCAGATCGACGCGCGGCCGACGCTCGCCATGCGGCCGGAGGCGCTCCGGCACCTGCTGCTCAACCTCCTCGACAACGCCGTGAAGTACGGACCTAACGAGCAAACCGTGCGCGTCTCGCTCGCGCAACGCGACGGCGAGGCCGTGCTCAGCGTCGCCGACGAGGGGCCGGGGGTGCCCGTGCGAGAGCGCGAGCAGATCTGGACGCCCTTTGCACGCGGCGCCGCGGCGCGAGCCAAGGGCGGCAGCGGCATCGGCCTAACGATTGTCCGTGATGTGGTCGAGCAGCACGGCGGGCGCTGTTGGGTGGAGCCCGCGTCACCAAGCGGCGGAGCGCGATTCGTCGTCACTCTCCCGTTAGACACGACGCCGGCGCCTAACGCGCGAGCCCCACTCGGCGATCCGACATGGCACGCGTCCTGATCGTCGAGGACAACGCGGATCTCGCGGCGGGGATCGAGTATAATCTCAGCCTGGAGGGCTACGAGACCTGCATCGCCGAGGACGGCCGGCGCGCGTTGACCGTCGCCGAGCAGTGGGTACCGGATCTGATCCTGCTCGACTTGATGCTCCCCGAGCTCGACGGCTATCAGGTGCTGCAGACGCTGCGCGGCCGCGGCATCAAGACGCCGGTCGTGATCCTCACCGCGCGCGCCGAAGAAGCCGACAAGGTTCGCGGCTTCCGACTTGACGCCGACCAATACGTGACGAAGCCATTCGGCGTACTCGAGCTGCTCGAACGGGTGCGTGCGCTACTTCGACGCACAGCACGCGATAGCGGCGCCAGTGCGCCAACGACGCTTCGCTTCGGCGACGTCGTCGTCGAGACGAGCTCACGACTGGTAACCCGCGGCGGGTCACCCTGCGCGCTCACACCCAAGGCTTACGAGCTATTGCTGGCTCTCGTCCGCCGCAGCGGCGCTGTCGCCACGCGCAACGAGCTACTGAAAGAGGTCTGGGGATACAGCGCCTTCGTGACGACACGGACGGTTGATTCTCACGTCGCCGAGCTGAGGCGGAAGATCGAGAAGGACGCGGCCAATCCGAGGCATGTGTTAACGGTCTGGAAAGTTGGGTACAGGTTCGAGCGATAGAGGGCCAGAAGAGCGAGCCCTTTTTACCAGCCATTCTTACAGTTCTGACACATCTCATTCACCTATCCTGCACGTCCATTACCCCTCCGATCGTGTAGCGTAGCAGCACGCTTCCTCCGGAGATCTCCGTGCTCAGCCGTCGACTTGCTGTTCTCGCCTTTTTTGCATCGTTAGGGCTCGCCCTCCCCGCCCGCGCCCAGCGCGACCAGATACTCGTCACTACCGCCTGGCTCGCGCAGCATCTCCACGACCCCAATCTCGTGCTGCTTCACGTCGGAGCCGACGGGGAGTACAAGGCGATGCACATCCCAGGTGCCCGCTTTGCCGACATGGACGACGTGTCCGTCTCCGAGCACACCGCCGAGGGCCTCATGCTCGAGATGCCAAGCGCCGAGTCGTTGCGGGAGCGGCTGCAGAAACTGGGCATCTCGAACGACTCGCGGATCGTCGTCTATTACGGCAGTGATTGGGTCTCGCCGTCGACGCGCATCGTTTTCACACTCGACTACGCGGGCCTCGGAGGACAGACGTCGCTACTCGATGGCGGCATGCCGGCGTGGGTCCGTGAGGGCCGCAAGGTTACCGACCGACTGCCGGCACCTCGTACCGGTACGCTTTCCCCACTTCACATCAAGCCGATCGTGGTGAACGCCGCGTACGTCAAGCAGCACATCGGGACGCGCGGCGTCTCGATCGTCGATGGACGCGATGCGTCGTTCTACGACGGTGTTCAGCGCGGCAGCGCCCACGGCGGGGAGCAGCGCGCCGGCCACATCGCGAGCGCGAAGAGCGTTCCCTTCACGCAAGTCACGCTCGACAACCTGCTGCTCAAGTCGCCTAACGAGCTCAGGGAGTTGTTCACGAAAGCCGGCGTTCAAGTCGGCGATACGATTGTCGGCTATTGCCACGTCGGCCAGCAGGCCACGGCGATGCTTTTCGCGGCCCGCTCGCTGGGTCATCCTGTGCTGCTCTACGACGGCTCCTACCAGGAATGGTCACGCCTAACGCCCGTCGAGTCGTATCCGGTCGAGAACCCGTCGCCGAGAAGCAAGCAGTGAGGCGGTCGGCGGCGCGCCCCTATGCCAATCCTTACCTGGCCGGGGTAGCGCTCGGCCTCGTGCTGCTCACCGCGTTCGTCGTCATGGGGCGCGGCTTGGGCGCCTCCGGGGCGTTCGCGAGCAGCACGGCGGGCGTTGTCTCGGCGGTCGCGCCCGAACGGGCGCAGGCGAACGCGTACTTCGCCCGCTATCTCGGCGGTGATGGTCCGTGGCTCGATTGGCTCTTGATCGAGATCATCGGCGTCGCGATCGGTGGGTTCTTCTCGGCGCTCGTCGCCGGCCGACTTCGTGTCGCTGTCGAGCGTGGACCACGGATCTCCAGCCGCGCGCGCCTAACGACTGCCTTCGGAGCTGGCGCGGTGATGGGGCTGGGGGCCGTGCTCGCACGCGGGTGCACGAGCGGCCAGGCGTTGACCGGTGGCGCGCTGCTCAGCGTTGGAAGCTGGCTGTTCATCGCTGGCGCGTTTGCGGCCGCGTACGCGGTGGCGCCACTGGCGCGGCGAGCGTGGACATGACCGCTCCGTACTTCGAGCTCGGTTACTTCGGCACCCGCGGTGCGCTCGTCGCCGCGCTGGTCATCGGTATCGCCTTTGGCTGGTGCCTCGAGAGCGCCGGCATGGGGAGCGCGCGCAAGCTCGCCGCCCAGTTCTACCTCACTGACCTCACCGTCTTCAAGGTGATGTTCAGCGCGATCGTTACCACGATGCTCGGCCTGTTCTGGCTTGGCCGACTCGGCGTGCTCGACTTATCGCGCGTGTATGTGCCCGAGACGTTTTTGCTGCCGCAACTCGTCGGCGGGTTGGTATTCGGTATCGGTTTCGCGCTGGGCGGCCTCTGTCCCGGCACATCGTGCGTTGCGGCCGTCACTGGACGGCTGGACGGAGTCGCGCTCGTGCTCGGGATGTGGTCCGGTGTGCTCGCCACCGGTCTGGCGTTTCCATCGCTGCGCGCGTTCTACGAACGGACGCCGCGCGGAACGCTCACGTTGCCACAAGTCTTTCACGTTCCGTACGGCGTCGTCGTGCTGCTTCTCGTCATCGTCGCGCTCGCCGGCTTCCGTGGAGCCGAGTGGATCGAGGCTCGGGCGACAAGCCGTAGCGATGAGCCGCCGCTGCCTAACGCTTCACGAGAGGCGACGCGGCCAGTCGCCGGAGGCATCGGAGTATGACGGACGGTCGCGGGCGGCGCCTAACGCGCTGGCTGGCCGGGGCGGCGCTCGCTCTCGGCGTGCTGGCACCCTTGGCGGGGAGCCCGTACTCGTCCCGGCATGCCGTGATCGACGTTGCATCGCTGGCGCGGAGTGTCGCCCGCGAGGAGGATCACGTCACGGCGCTCGAGCTGGCGCAGTGGATCAAGGACCGGCGTCCCGGCCTTCGCGTTCTCGATCTCCGATCGCCAGAGGAATACACGGCCTACCACGTTCCGCGCGCCGAGCATCTGTCGCTCGATTCGCTGGCGACGACGACCTTCCGTGCCGACGAGACGATCGTGCTCTATTCCGAGGGTGGCCCGCACGCGGCGCAGGCGTGGGTCTTTCTGCGCGCGTTAGGCTATCAGCGGGTGTTTTTCCTTCGTGGCGGTCTGTACGAGTGGCTCGAGCAGGTGATGAATCCGACGCTGGGCGACACCACGCCGGCGGCGCGAGCGGCCTTCGCTCACGCCGCCGAGCTGAGTCGGTACTTCGGCGGGGTCCCGCGCAGTGATCTTCGCGCAATGCCCGCGGACGACGCGATTCCACTCCCGCGCGCCGGGTCGAGCGGCGGTTCCGCGGTTCCGCTCCCGTCGAAGCGCACCGTGTCACGTGTGCTCCAGATCAGACGACGTGGATGTTGACCGCGGATCCCTCGTCGGCGCTCGGCTCCGCCACGCGCGATCCGCTCTTTGGCGCGCGCCCTCCTGCTCGCGCATCTCGATGCCGATGATGCCGAATACACGGTTTGCTTCACCGCGAACGCCACCGGCGCCATCAAGCTCGTCGTTGAGAGTTTCCCATTCTCGCCTAACGGCTCGTACGTCCTCACGGCGGACAATCACAATTCGCTCAACGGCGCGCGGGAGTACGCGCGCCGCGGCGGCGCTCACGTCGCGTACGTAGCGGTCGACGACGAGCTGCGGCTGGTGGACGCTGCGCCGCGACTCGACGACGTCAGCTCGAAGCGCGGGCCGAAACTCTTCGCCTTTCCGGCGCAATCGAACTTCTCGGGCGTGCGTCACCCGCTTGACCTCATCGAGGTGGCACAACGACGAGGATTCGACGTTCTCCTCGACGCCGCGGCGTATCTGCCGAGTAGTCCATTGAGCCTCCGCCGACACCGGCCTGAGTTCGTTGCGCTGTCCTTCTACAAGCTCTTTGGCTATCCGACAGGATTGGGTGCCCTCGTCGCCAGACGCGACGCTCTCGGTCGACTTCGACGCCCCTGGTTTGCCGGCGGCACCGTGGAGTACGTCTCGGTGCAGAACGACCTGCACTCGTTCCTTCCGGATGGCGCCGCGTTCGAGGACGGGACGCCGCACTTTCTCGGTGCGGCGGCCCTTCCGGCGGGGTTCAGTCTCCTCGCCGAGGTCGGAATGGCGCGGCTATCGGCTCACGTCGCACGCCTAACGAATGCGTTGCTCACCGGCCTCGGTGCGCTCGTGCATCGAGACGGCTCTCCGGCGGTGTGTCTCTATGGCCCGGGCGATAGAGGCGCTCGCGGCGGTGCCGCAGCGTTCAATGTCGTCGCGCCCGACGGACGCGTCGTACCCTACTGGATCGTCGAAGAGCGTGCCCGCGAGCTCGGTGTCGCCGTGCGTGGTGGGTGTTTTTGCAATCCAGGGGCGGCCGAAGCGGCGTTCGGCTTCGAGCGCGAGGCGGCGGCCCACTGCCTGCGCACCGCCGGACGCGACGGCGCCTTTACCGTGCAACGCTTCGCCACCTGTATGAACGATCGCGGCGACGTCGCCGTCGGCGCGGTGCGTGCATCGTTAGGGCTGGCCAACAACGATGCGGACGTCGATCGATTGATCGCTGTCGTCGAGTCGTTCCTTAATTAACTGCAGAGGACTGCGTCTCAGTTATTCAAAGGCTCGTGGCGCGACGTGCTCAAGCTCGGACGTCCTGTCGCATCTCAGGCGTGAACTGCAACGCGCGTGCGGGAACGCGAACACCATTCGTCAAAAAACCGCGGGGCCCGCATTCGATGACGTGCTCGCACCCGGCGCCCCATGCGGCGGTGATCAGGTCCGCCGCGGGGTCGGGATTGCCTAACGGCGAACCCTGGTCGGCGACGCTCGCGTCGAAGAGGCCCCGCGTCCGGAGGGATACGATCGGCAGGCGCGGCTGATTGAACCGCACGCCGCCGAGCAGGGCCACGAACTGCTCGGCGGCGCTGGCCGTGTCACCGTCGCCATTAGGCGGACGCATGGCGATCGCCCGTTGCGCGGCGAGGCGGAGCGCCGTCGGCAAATCCGCGGCGCCGGCCACCGCCAGCGCCGCCAGTTCACCAAGGCCGTCGCCGATCAGCGCTTCAGGACGAATGCCATGCTCCTGCAGTGACTCGGCGATCAACACGCCAGCAAGCACGACGCCGACGTGCGCAAGCTCCGGACACCGCTCCAAACGTTGGTCGTGTAGCGCGATGGCATCCATGTCGACGAGCGGCAAGAATGATTGCCGGAACAGGCGACGCGATACTTCCTCCGCCTGATCGAAGTAGTCGGCGAGATACGGCAGGTACGCGCGCAATTCACAGAGCAGGCGTCCGTCGTACGAGTCCACATCCGGAAAAAAGAACGCCGTGCGTCCGTCGGGCACGGTGACTTCACCAAGGGCCGGAATCGAGAGCGGCGTCGAAGGCGTCCGCCGGCGCGGAGCTGGGCGCGTACTCTGCGAGGCGACTCGCTGCCCGAGCGCGCGCACGTCATCCGGAAAGAGGGATTCTGCAGCACCAGGCAATACGAGCGCGCGCTCGATGAACGAGGGCGATTGTACACGCTCGCGAAAGCCACCGCGGATCGCGAGCAGGTCAAGCAGCGCGGGAGGAAGCGGGACCGACGCCCCGCTCGTCCTGTCAGCGCACGCCATCACCATGAACGCACACGCCGCAGGCTCGCCATCGGCTCGCATGATGCGATAGTAGGCGCGGATCGTGGAGCTATCGGCGAGCTCGTCGAGGGACAGGAGGCACGCGAGCCGCTCGCGCACTGCCACTGGTGCGAGCGCGCGCAGCCCCTGTTCGATCACCACCCAAGCTACCGAGTCGATCTCGCCCCGAGCATGAGCGCTCGCCCCACGCGCTTCGCCGACCAATTTCTCAAAAGCGCCGGTCAGGAGCTTGGTGCCGGTGACATAAAGACGTGGTCCGCAACCACCAACGTCTCCTTCCACGACTTCGCACGGCGCCGAAAAGTAGTGCATGGGCTCCGGTCCACGTGGACAAGGGAACCATTACGCTACCCCAACTTGCCGCCGCTCGCAACCGAGACGGCAGTCCAGACCGGCTGCGACGTCCAATTGACAGCGCCACCCCTGGCGCACTATAGCGCCAGGGACGGCTCAGTCGTTAGGCTGCCTCTCTGCTAGTGATTGCCGCGGTGCTTCCCCGAGCGTCGCTTTTTGCCGCCGGGCTCTCGACCGCGACCGACGAGGTGATCGACCTCGTAGCGATTCTCGTCGATCAGGTGCTCGACACGTTCGCCGCTCGCGCCGGCTTGCGGGCCGGTATCCGCGACGGCGCCGCCGAGTCGCACGTCGTCGCGGATGAACTCTTCGCCGGCGGGATCCGCGAGCGTGTCTTCCACGTCAGTCTGCTTCACCTTGAAATGACCGTCGACGTCGCGGCCATTGTGCGTCTTGCGGCGTTCCGACATCTGCAGATGCTCCCTCGCTTATTGGTCCGCGTCGCGGCGCCCCTACGGCACCCGACGAATCTCTCTCGCGCAAGCCGCAGGCCGATGCGTAGAGCGTAGAGCGTTGAGCGCCACGCTCACGCTCTCAGCGCTCGACCAACAAAACCAAATACCTACCGCTTTCCCAGAACCCTTCCGGGTCAGTGATCCGCAGTCGATTCCCATATGAATTGACGCGTCCGTCACGACCCACACCGTCCACGTAGCGCATGTCCTGAGTCGAGAGTACGCGTAGCCGACTGTGTCGGAGCGGGGGTAGGGCGAGCACCGTGTCACGGTACCGATCCAGTTCACGAATCTCACCACTCTCCGGCGCTCGGGCATTGCCCTGCTGCTCGACGTCCGCTTCGTCATCAGTGGCCGTCGCGATCGACCCGAAGGCCGATCGGATCGTCGCGAGCCGCGCGAGCTCTGCCTCGCGCGCCGGCAAGAGTTGTCGCTCGCGCTGCCATCCGCGCCAATTCTTCTTCGCGACGGTGACCTCGCGAATGATCCCGGCCGCGAGAAGCTCCTCGCGCGTGCCGACGACATAGTACACGCGTCCCATGCGCGCCGAGAGCCGCGAAAGGCTATCGCGCATGTGGTCGCGCTCATCGGCGAGAGCACGATTCTCGACCCGCAAGCTGTCGATGCGCTGCTCGAATTCGGCGAATTGGACAGCGCGGTTCTCGGCGAGCGTCCGAAACATCGCCAGCGTCTCGGCCGATGACGCGAGCGCGGCACGCGCGCCGCTATCACTCGCGACGGCCGAGCGCCAGAGGCTGTCGCTGGTGCGGAGGCGCGTCGTCAGGCGATCCAGATTCGCCGCGATGCGCGCTCGCTTGGCCTCGATCAGGGTCCGTTCGCTCGCCGTATCCCCGAGCTCGCCGTTAGGCACGAGCGGCTGCACTGTGCCGCCGCGCGAACCGCGCGACAGGTCGCGATCGATCTCGTTGACGATCCCTGATAGATCGTTCAGCTGCGCCAACAAGTACTCGTTCTTCTGCGCGAGCTCGCGATTGACGCGCCGCGCCGTGTCGCCCCGCGCGCGTTCGCTATCCAAAATGACATGCAGGCGCTCGACCGTATCGGGACGAGCGTAATCACGAAGCGCCCGACGCCACCCGTGAGCGTCCCCGCACGCCACGAGACCCGGAACGAGCAACAGCCAGACTCGGTTGCGCATGATCGAACTCGGAAAAACAGCACCGTACCTGTTCAACACACCTTGAGCCTCTGCCAATGCTTCCGCAACAAACGCCAGAGGCGCTCGTTCGCGAAATCCGTCGCCAGCGATTCGACATGCGGTGGATTGCGGCGGAGACGGAAGTAGATCGTTCCGACCACACCACAATCGATCGCGCCGGCACTATCGTCTTCTGCCTTCCCGCTCCCGCCAGCAGTTCCGCCATTCGCCACCGGTTTGCTCGTGTGTGCGTAGCGGGCACCGATCGCGAAGAGCAGCGTCTTCGCCACGACCGGCGGAACGACGGTATCGGAGAATGCCAGGATGCGCACAACCGGCGTGCCGTTCACCATGGTGGTATCGGCGCGTCGGAGGTGACGCACGTGCGGTGGCGCATTCAGTGTGCCGCTCTTGCCATAGAACGTCAGGCTTGGGCTGAGCTGCTGCGCGATCGCGGTTTGCGTTCCCTTTGCCGTCCCGATGGTACCAACGTCGTGAAGCCCGCCGATGAAAGCGGGGTACCACGAATACTTTGACAACGCCATCGACGGAAACGATGCATGTCCTTGTGTCGGGACGAATGTGAGTCCCACCCGGCGGTCCGTGGTCAGCCGTGCGAACGCTTGAGTGAGATCGAGCGTCGTCACGCGGTTCTCGGCGGCGCCGACGGAGAACATGGCGAGTTGCCGCACCGTCGCCGGCCGGCTGCCCCGCATCATCGCCAGCCGCGATTGCTCCGGCCAGAGGCCAAGCGGGACGCGGACCGGGTTGAAGCGATCGTCGCGCAGCCGCATCCACACCGACGAGTCCCGACCCTCTCGCCCCAACTGTGCCGCCAGCTCGAGGCTGGTATTCAGACTGTCGAGAGCGAACAGGCCGGCCGCGAGCACACTCGCGTTCAACGTGTCCGCGCGTATCTGATGATTGCGGTCGAGCGCGAGATGCGGTCGTTTTCCAACGTGCGTCTCCCCACCGAGACGAAAGCTGACACCGGGCGCGTCATCCATCTGCACGCTGTCGCGCCGCACCGCCGGCGCGAGCGCCGCGGCGACGAGGGCAGCGGAGAACCTGTTGCTCGAGCAACTGAGATATTGACGCAGCCCGATCCAGCCCAACGGACAGGAGGCTCCGGACTCGAACCCTTTGCCTAACGGCAGACCCCATACGTCGTACATCGTCGGCGCGTCGTTGCGCACCTCGAGAGTGGCGAGCTCCGGCCGCTGCATCAGCGTCGCGGCGGCCAGCAACGGCTTGATCGCCGAGCCGACGTTCACCTCTGCAGATCGTCGGTAAGCTGCTCATCAAGGCTCAACGGAATGTTGCGGCCGCCCTCCAGCTCGACGCTCGCCCCGAATCCAGCCGTGCTGGCTAGTTGCCTAACGAATGGCGACGTGCGCGATACGCTCGGCTGCCAGCGAATGCGGCCATTGATCCATTGCGTGCCGCCCAACGTACCGCCGAGTGTCCATTCGAGAATGACCGGTTCGGCACGCGCGCGGCGGGCGGCGCTCAGCACGCGCGAATGGAACTGGAACATGCCGCCGGTGGCGATGGGCACGGTGCGGCGCGACGGCAGCTGCGCGCCGTCGTAGAGCGTGCGATCGCTCGTGAACAGCGTCGCCGTGCCCGTTTCACCGAGACGGTCTGGAAAGCGCAACACGAGCTGGGCGAATGGCGAGCCGGGTGCCGTGCATTCCACGTACACTGAATCCTTCACAGCCCGGAAAGGACAGGGCGGCACGCCAGGTACGCGTCCGCTCGCGCGCACGGACTGCGCGCCCTTGGCCGAGATCCAGCCGAGGCTCCGCGACCATTCGCGAGTCGTCACGGCGACCAAGCGGGCCGCGTCGAAGGGCGAGGGCACGCGCAGGCCGTACGGTACCGCGCGTTCCGCCAGGACGATGCTGTCGCGCTCACCACGCGCGTCATCGATGGCCCGGATCTCCGTCCGGAAGATCGATGGATTCTCCGCCGCCCGCAGATCCATGACTGCCCCGCCCGTTAGGCGGCCGCGGCGCACGGCGTCGAGCCGTTCGCGCTGATAGGCGTTGAAACGATCGATCTCGTCGTGCAGGAATCCCCCCGGCTCGAGGCTCGGATAGACCGTCGGATCGGCCGCCAGGGTATCGAAGGTGACGATCGTAAAGCCGTTAGGCGCCGGCACGAGGGCATCGACCTGGACGGCGCGAATCGCGCGCCGCAATGGCCGGTCCGGCTCGTCGATCAAGGCGTCGTGCAGCTCGGAGAAAAGCGTGTCGTAGGTAAGGCCGCGGCGGGCTGTACTCGACAGCGTATAGCGCGGCAGCGCCGCCCCGAGGGCGACGAAGCCGATCACCGTCAGCAGCAGGAAAATGAGTCCCACGTGCGCGGCTGACGGCAGGCGCGCCTCGCGAGCGCCGGGTTTGGTCTCTGGCTCGGCGAGCGTGACGGGCGGCGCATACGACTCCCCTTGCGTGGGGAACTGCGTTTTGGGTGTCGTCATGTGTTGCTCACTCTGGTGCTTTCGGCACGCCAGAGAGCGACCACCATCGCCGACAACATCGCTCCGACGAACGACACGTCACTCCACGCATTGAGCCCGAGAAATGGCATGTTCTGACCGGTGAGCGGCACGATGCCAAGGTTCGATGCCGCGACATAGGCCGCGGGGATGGTCAACATCAATGCGCCACCCACGACGACGGCCAACGGGCTGTCATCAGCGACGCCGCGGTCGACGCCGCTCCGCTCGCCGCGCGCGACGCGCCACGCATACAGCGCGACGACGAGGGCAACCCACACATAAAGCAGGAGCACGGCGATGCCGCCTAACAAGCCATGCTCCGACAGGACGTACACCGAAAAGGTGTTCTCGGCATAGGAGATGGGCACGGGTACGCCACGGCCGATTACTGTCGGACCAGCTAGACCCTCGCCGAGGAGGCCCGACGCCGCATATGCCCGGCCTCCCCACGCCTGTTCCATCGATCGCAGAATCTCATCGCGCTCGGGCGAGGGCGCGGCGCTCACGAGCACACGCTCGAGCAGCTCCGGATGCGACGCTGACAGGCCCCGTACGACGGCGCGTATCACCGGATCGGAGGTCAGCGTCCAGTGTCGCAGTGGGCCGCCCAAATCGGCGAAGGCCGCGGATCGGGCCGCCGGCGACTCGGCGTGTTGTAGCGTTCCGAGGTGCGGCCGAAGCACGGGCTCGGCGAGAGCACCGATGAGGACGATGATCCCGGCAAAGGTCGCCGCGATACCACGCGGCAACGACGCGAGCCCCATGGCGAGGAGGAGCGTTACAGAACGACGACGTTGAGCGCGCCGAGCAGGGCCAACGTGAGAAGCGGCGCGCCGAGCCGAAGCCTCGGGCCGGCATCGGCGGTGCGGCGCATTGCACGCTCGACGCGCCAGACGAGCAGTGCGACGATGTACAGCACGAGAAGCGTCGCCGTCGCGAACACCGCGAGCTGGCGCGCGATCACGCTGAGGGGTACGCCACACGCCGCGATAATGATCGCGGCACGCCGGGCCCAATCGTTGTCGCCGGGCTCGGAACGCAGTACCTCAGTTGGAGTGGCCGATGGCTCACGCCCGCGGCGCTGCGGCCGTAGATACTCGACGCCGATCCAGGCCAGCATCGCGACGAAGATCACCAGCAATGCGCCGCCGACCGCCAACGGCCGCAACGTGCCGAGCACGCCGATGCCGATGAGCATGAACAGCAGACCAAGTGAGGATGTGCGGCGATCGGGCAGCCGGGCCGCGGCGACCGCTCCAGTGTATCCGGTCACGGGCTCCGGCTGGAGGCCGGCGACAAGCCGCGCTACCCGGTCCTCGATCTTCAGCACGAGCCTAACGACGCGCGGCGCCCAGGTGCTCCACTGCAGCAAGAGTACCGCGCCGAGGATCGTCGCGATCCACGCGCCGACGGCGGAGTCGGCGCCACGCTCGTAATACGGTGTCGCGTACGTAATGCGGTAGCCGAGCACGAGACGGACGCCAAGGAACACGAGCGCCAAGTTCGCCAGCGTCCACGCTGCCGCTGTCGACGGGCGCGCGCTCAGCGCCGCCGCACTGATTTTGGGATCGGATCCCAGCAACAGGAACGCGCCGGTGATCAGCAGCGCCAAGCCAGCGAACGTCAGATTGAGATTGATAATCTCGCCCGTTGCCACCTTGTGAATTCGCAACAAATAGCCGGCGGTCCGGCGCGGTTCGGCGGAGCGCGCCCATACGGTCATCACTGAATCGACGGGCGCCGTATACACGCTGTCTGACGCGATGACCTGGGCCGCGCGGTCATTCAACATCCGTACGCGGCCGAGGAACGCATAACGAGTCGTGTCGAGGCCGAACGCGCCTAGATAGAAGTGCGGCACGGACGGTGGCAGGCGTGACGTCGATATCAACGTGCAGCGTCGCTGCGTGCCGCAAACCTCGTCCGACGGCAGCCAACCGAGCCGCGGGTCGGGACCGCGAACGAACCGGACGGCAATCCCCGGATCGCGATTCGGCCCGCGCGCGTGGTTCGCCAGCACGAACGACCACCGCTTACCGTGCGAGACGACGCGCACGGTATCGGCCATCGTTAGGAGAGGCCGCTCACTCGTCCGGCGCTCCGCCTTGGTTACGACCCATTCTCCATCGCGCGACGCAAGTCGAAAGAGCAGCGGCGGCACGAGCCCCCAGCGCTCCAGCGGCTTGAGCCTCGCCTGCGGCTCGTAGATGAGCGTCAGTACGAGATCCCGTGCGGCGCTCGTATCGGGGACGTGCGTCCAGGACAATTCGCGCAGGGGCAACCCTTCACTCAACCGTCGCGTTAGGCGTCGGCCGAGCACATCGAACATCGGCGACGAATCGGGAAGCACGAGGGGAGCACGTTCGCCATTCCACTCGAGAAAACGACCATCGCCCGACTCGATCAGTCGAAAATGATGTGTCGGTCCGGCGGCACGTGCCGCGATGGCATTCACGTCGGGGGAGGACAGACTCAGCTCGTCGCCCCAGAGTTGCACCCACGCCGGATCGAAGCGCACGACACGCTCCCAGAGTCGCCGCGAGGAGGATCGGCTCCAGTCGCGCTTCTGCTGCAGCGACTCCACTCCTTCCATGCTGTCGACAATGAACCCGCGACGCGTTGGATCTCGGCGAAGCGTTACGGCCCACCGTTGAGCAACGTCCGATGAGGGCTCGAGCCGAACGTCGAGGGAGTCGGGCGTGCTCCCTTCGGCGCTGAGATCCCCGGCTCCGATGCGGAAGACGCCGGAGCGCGGCAGCGATAGATGCACGCCGACGACGTCGAAGCGCTCGCTCCTCTGCCGCTGAATCTCGACGTAGTAGCTGTTGACGGCGAAGACCCATACTGCCGCAAACAGGGCGAGGAAGTACGCGGGGCGACCGGTGCCTCCGTCTCGTACACCCAACCCCGGCAATACCGCCGCCGCGCCAAGCAAGGCGACCCAGATCGCGAACCAAGGTTCATCGACGTCGACGAACGAAGCGACGACGAACAGCGCGATCGCAGCGAGCGCCACGATCCGTAGGCGTCGACCCAGCATGCATCTCTGGTCAAAGGAACGTTCCAGACCGTGGATCTACACGTGGTGTGATCCCGGTCGTGATCCATTGGACACCGCTTTGGCCTACTACGTTGCGGGCCCCTGCATGGTTCCGATGCAAATTCCGGGGCGCCATTCCGGCGGCAAGCAGCGGCTCGCATATTGGCGCCATGCTCGCCCCTTCCTTCGCCGTTTTTCAGCTCGTCGCCATCACTCACGTAACGGCGATCGACGTTGCGCGGGGCACGGCACGGCCCGACATGACCGTTCTTATCGACGGACCGCGGATCACTGCGGTTGGGGCGTCCGCGTCGACGGTCATTCCCGGCGGAGCACGAAGAATTGACGGGCGCGGAAAGTGGCTGATCCCAGGACTTTGGGACATGCACGTGCACAGCACAGTGCCGACGGGACGGGCGCTGCTCGCACTCTATGTGGCCAATGGCGTCACCGGCGTGCGCGACATGGGCGGCGATTTCGCGACGATTCGTCGCTGGCGCGAGGAGATCGCCACCGGAACGCTGCCCGGCCCCCGCATCGTCGCCGCGGGTCCCTACCTCGAGGGCCATTCGTCGCCGATCGCGCACATCGAAGTGCACACGCCGGATGACGCACGCCGCGCCGTCGATTCGCTAACGGTGCTTGGCGTCGATTTCGTGAAGGTGCATAGTGCGCTACCGCGTGAGACTTTCTTCGCCGCGGCGCGGGAAGCACGCCGGAGGCACCTCGCCCTCGCCGGACATCTGTCCCGAAACGTCACTGTCGTAGAGGCATCCGACTCCGGCCAGCGAAGCCTCGAGCATCTCCTCGGCTTCGTGAACGTGTGCTCGCCGGCCGAATCGCTGTCGTTCGCGGCCGCCGATCCCCTGCGACGCATCGTGTTCAATAGTTGCACATCGCGGGACCAGCACGCCGTATACGCGCATCTTGCCCGGAATGGCACCTGGGTGACGCCGACCCTGACGCCGGCCTGGGAGTTCGCGGTGCTGCCCAAGCACGACGTACCTGGAGACTCACTTGGCCGATTCGTCTCCGACAGCCTGCGAGCATACATGGTCAGCATCTTCGACCCGCCACCGAATTTGCCGCCCGAAGCAAACATCCTCGGCCAGCAGATGTTCGCCAAGCGGCACGAGCTGGTGCTAGCTCTTCACCGCGCCGGCGTGCCGCTACTGAGCGGGACGGATGCGCCGATGCGAAATAGTCCGCCGGGATTCGGACTGCACGAGGAGCTCCTCGAGTTCGTTCGCAGCGGGCTTACCCCGACCGCCGCTTTGCGCACGGCGACCTACGAGCCGGCGCGCTATCTCGGGGCACTCGACTCGTTAGGTACGATCGCCAAAGGAAAGCTGGCCGATCTGGTCCTGCTCGACGCCGATCCACGAGTCGACATTGCCAACACTCGGCGCATCGCGGCGGTCTTCACGCGCGGCCGTGTCTACGATCGGGCGGCGCTCGATCAGTTGCTCGCCGAGGCGCAGCGCGCCGCACGGTGACGGTGCCGCGTGACGGCGCCATGGGACCGCTTGAGAAGCCGGCCAATTATCGAGCAAGCTTGCGAAAATGGTGCTCCGGAGGTAATACTAAACCATATGGTTTACCATCACCGGACCCTCGATACGACGTTCGCCGCGCTCGCCGACCCCACGCGACGCGCCATCATCGCCCGCCTGGCGACTGGCGAGCGGACGATCAGCGAGCTCGCGTCGCGCTTCGTCATGACCCTGCCGGCAGTTTCCAAGCACATCCACGTTTTGGAACGCGCTGGACTCGCTCGGGTGCGGCGGGAGGGACGCGTCCGCCGCACGACACTCGTCGCCGTGCCGATGCGCGGCGCGTCGGCGTGGATCGAACGCTACCGGAGGTTCTGGGAATTCCAGTTCGATCAGCTCTCGGCGTATCTCGCCGCGACTGGCGACATCAGTGGCGAGCCAACGGCCGCCCCGACCGGAGAGGAGCACGCATGGCCACGACGACAAAAAAAGCCGACACGATCGACACGACGCTCGAGATCCGACGCACCATCCCGGCGTCGAGGGAGCGCGTCTTCGACGCGTGGACGCAAGCGAAAGAACTGAATCGCTGGAGCGCGCCGGCGCCGATGACGCCGAGTGCCGAAGTGGACCTTCGCGTCGGCGGGCGATATCGAATCGTTATGCGCGGGCCCGACGGCACGGATCGCGTTGTCAGGGGCGTCTACCGCACGATCGAGCGGCCCGCGAAGCTTGCGTACACGTGGAAATGGGAAGAGAGCCCGATGGCCGATTCACTCGTTACTGTCGAATTTCACGACAGAGGCAAGAGCACCGAGGTCGTGCTACGGCATGAAGGGCTGATCGACGCCGAGAGCCGTGCCCGACACGAGCACGGGTGGAGAGGCTGCCTGGAGAACCTCGTCTCCATCAACAAAGAGCACCAGACGACATCGAAGGTCGTCGAGGCATTTCCGCCGGACCAGTCCGAGTTCAAGCCACATCCGCGATCCAACAGCGCGCGGCAGCTGGTCTGGACCTTCGCGGTCGAGGAGCGCCTGCTTACGGCCGCGGTCAAGAATCAGCTCAGTCTCGGCGGCGGATTTCCGAAGGGCCCGGACACGTGGCACGAGGTCGTGAGCGCGTTCAAGCAGACCCACGCCGACGCGGTGGCGACGCTCGAGGCGGCGCGCGACGAGGACCTTGCCGGCACGGTGAAGTTCTTTACCGGCCCGAAGACGATGGGAGACATCCCGAAGGCGGAGTTCTTGTGGTTCATGCTGTGCGATCAGATCCACCATCGCGGGCAGTTGAGTGTTTACTTACGCATGGCAGGGGGGAAGGTGCCGTCGATTTATGGTCCGTCGGCGGACGAGCCGTGGAACTGAGGCCCTTGTCATCCCGAGGAGCGCAGCGACGAGGGATCTGCACTTGATTGCGTAAGTGCGGATCCCTCGTCGCATCGCTCCTCGGGATGAACAGCAGTGCTACGTGCGCTGGGGAAATCGCTCCAGTGTCATTGGCGTGCCTGGCCAGCCCATAGTGAGACGGGCGCGCAGGCAATACTCCCAGGCCGACTCCCGATCGAGCAGAGCGAA
>QHUV01000509.1 GCA_003222065.1 Gemmatimonadota bacterium
CGGGACGCGCACGATATCGCGCCGAATGGACGGTCTGGCAGCGACACGCCGCAGCCATCGCGGGCGCGCTCCGGCGTGCCGGACCGGCGACCGCGTGACGATCGGTCCTGGATGGCGCCGCGCCTTTCGGCTGGCGCTCGGGAGACGCTCGGTCGAACGGGACGTCGACGACGAGCTCGCGTTTCATCTCGCGATGCGCGAAGAGACGCTCCGCCGGCTTGGTGTTCCGACCGATGTCGCGCCGGCGCAAGCGCGCGAACGGTTCGGCGATCCCGATCGCGTTCGCGACGAGTGCATCACCATCGACGAGCAGCACGCACGGGAGGTGAGGCTCATGGAATGGCTCGAGTCGGTTTGGTCGGATCTCCGATATGCGCTTCGCACGTTGCGTCGCATGCCGGCCTTCACGGTCGTCGCGACCCTCACGCTTGCCCTGGGCATTGGCGCGACGTCGGCAATCTTCACGCTCGTCAACGGGATTCTGCTCCGGCCGCTCCCCTACCCCAACGCCGATCGATTGGTGAGGCTCATTGGGTCCTATCCGGAAAAGGGGTTGCCTACGTGGGGCGTCTCGCAGCAACAAATCGCGCTCTATCGCGATCGCGCCACGGACTTCGAGGCATTCACGGCCTTTCGCGGCGGGAGCGTCACGATTCGCACCGACCGCGGGGCCGAGCGGTTGTCGATCATGCGCGTGACTTCAGAGTTCTTTAAAGTCATCGGCGTGCAGCCCGCGATCGGGCGGCCCTTCACCGCCGATGAGGACAAACCAGGTCAGAACCGGTTCGTGGTTCTGAGCCATGGCGTGTGGCAAATACGGTTCGGCGGAAAGCCGTCGATTCTCGGAACGACGATCGACATCGACGGTGAGCCGTGGCGCATCATCGGCGTCATGCCGCAGGGATTCGCCTTTCCGCGACCCGACGTCCAGGCCTGGGTGCCGATGGGTCTCGATCCGCTTCGGCGAGCCGGGTTTACCAACTCAGGCTTGGGACGCCTCAAGCCAAGCATCACGCCGCAGCATGCCGAAGCGCAGACCACGGCGATCATGTGGGACTGGGCGCGCCAGGGCTTGGCATCCGGCGCGACGGACCCGAGCCGGACGAAGATGAAGACAATCGTCCGGCCACTTCAGGAAGCGCTCACCGCGCGCTCGGCCGGACCATTGACGGTGCTGTTGGTTGCGGTCTCCCTGATTCTCCTCATGGCCACGGCAAACGTCGCCACGCTGTTGTCGAGCCGCGCCGCTGGACGGCAGCGCGAGATCAGCCTGCGCACGGCGCTCGGCGCGACCCGCACTCGCGTCATGCGCCAACTCCTCACCGAGAGCATTGCGCTGGCTCTTCTCGGTGCGGTCGTCGGGATCGCGCTCGCCACACTCGGTGTTCGCGCCTTCATGCACTCGCCGCTCGCTTCCCTGCCGCGCATCGATGAAGTCAGCGTCGACGGGCGCGTCCTGGCATTCACGCTCGCCGTTTCAGTCCTCAGCGGTATGCTCTTTGGCCTGCTGCCGGCGGTTCACGGCGTGCGACTGCGCCTCTCCTCCGACCTGACGACAGGACAGCGTGAGAGCTCGCATCGTACCGCGCGACGCGTCAACAATGGCCTCGTCGTTACCCAGCTCTCGCTGTCGGTCGTGCTGCTCATCGCCGCGGGGCTCGTCCTCAAGAGCTTTCAGAAACTCACATCGCTCGACTTTGGCTTCTCGAGCGACGGCGTGACGTCGTTCGTTCTCTACCTACCGCAGCGAATCAGTGACAGCGCCGAGGCGACACGTGCATTTCAGAATACGGTGCTCGAGCAGGTACGTTCGATCCGGGGTGTGAAATCGGCGTCGTTGGCGTGGGCGCTTCCATTCGAGGACAACTCCAACTACGACGGCTACCTCATCGAGGGAAGGTCCGTGCCGCCGTCGGGCAATGAGGATCAGACCTATCAGATCGGCGTGAGCCCTGGGCACTTCGCCACACTCGGCATCCCCCTTGTGTTTGGCCGAGACTTCGCGGCGACGGACGATTCAGCAAGCATGCCTGTCGGTCTCGTCGACGAGACACTCGCGCGCCGCTACTGGAAAGGCGCCGAGGCACTCGGCAAGCGGATTCGAACCACGGGAGACACGACCTGGTTCACGATCGTTGGCGTCGTGGGCGCGGTACATGACGGCGACGCCGCGGTGCCGCCGAGCCCGCACCTGTATGTGAGCATTCCGCAAACCGGAGGGAATCCGCTCTCGCTTGCGATTCGCACGACCGGAGATGCGGCTCCGGTGGTCGCCGGAGTCCGACGCGCCTTGACGCGGATCGAGCCATCGATCCCGCTCGACATCGTACGTCCACTGTCCTCCGTCGTGGATCAGACGCTGTCGACGCGACGCCTAACGAAAATCCTGCTCGCGGGCTTTGCGGCCCTGGCCGTGGTCCTCGCGGCCATCGGTATCTACGGCGTGATGTCGCTGCACGTCGCGAACCGCCAGCGAGAATTCGGCATACGTCTCGCTATTGGTGCGGCGCCGGGCGGTCTCGTTCGCCTGGTGCTCGCCGACGGCGCGCTCCTCGCGGCGCTGGGCGCGGTGATCGGCGTGGCGGGCGCGATCCTGGTCACGCGATGGATGAGCAGCCTCCTCTACGAGGTCAGTCCCACTGACCCGATCGTGCTCGCGACACTGCCGTTAGGCTTGGCGGCGATCGCCATCGGCTCCTGTTACTTGCCGGCGCGGCGAGCCGCGAAGAGTGACCCGCTGACGGTGCTGCGGACGGACTGAAAGAGGGGCGCGGGGCGAAGGAATGTCATCCCGAGGAGCGGAGCGCAAGCGCAGCGACGAGGGATCTGCACTTCCGCCTTTAACCCGCATCCTGCATCCCGCATCCCACGCCCCACGCCCCGCGCCCCTTCGGTTGCGCCCCGCTATCTGTCACCCTACTATGGGTCACATGACAGATACCGGCCGATGACCGCTCTCGCTCCGCGGGACCTCCTCATTCTCGCCGTCCTCGCCGACGGCCCGAGCCACGGATACGGCATCATCAAGGCCGTCGAGGATCGGTCCGAGCACGACGTGTTGCTCGACCCGGCCAACCTC
>QHUV01000510.1 GCA_003222065.1 Gemmatimonadota bacterium
CGTACAAGCCCACCGCGGCCAGCGCCAGCGCCACGACCGCGAAGATCGCCACCAAGACCGCGTAGAATTTCTGCGGTCCGATCGACGACGCGACGTAATCCTGCAACGGACGAACCGCAAATACCGGAAGCTCGCGATCGATCTCCCGCACCACGGAATGCGCCGTCCGCGTTAGGCTGATGGGCGGGAGATTGGTGCGGATCGTTACGCGTAGCCCCGGCAGCGGTGCCTGCGCGTACGGCAGGTACAGGAGCGGCGGCGTCTCCTGATCGAGTGCCCCCTGCTTCACGTCGCCGACGACACCGACAATCGTCCCGCCCCGGCGGTCGCCGTCGACGGACCAGCCGATATCGACGTAGTGGCCGAGCGGATCCTCGTTCGGAAAGTAGCGGCGAACGAATTCGCGGCTGGCGACGATCTCTTTCGGGCTGCCGGGCTGCGCGTCGCGGGTGAACGATCGCCCGCGAATGACCGGTATGCCGATCGTCTCGAGGAACTCCGGCGTCGCGGAGACGATTTGCGTCGCCGGCTCCCGGTTCCTGGGCACCGGCGCCCGCCCACGTACCGTGAACGACAGCGTCATGTCCGAGCCGTCGAGCGGCAACGCGGTCGATATCGCCACTTGCCTAACGCCGGGCACGGCGTGCAGGCGCTCGTCGAGCGCGGCGACGAAATTGCGCTCGGCGGTGTCACTCGGGTAGCTCCGCTCGGGAAGCGAGAGCCGAAACGTGAGCACGCTCTCGGGACGGAAGCCGGGATCGACGCCGAGCAAGCGCTGAAAGCTGCGCAGCAGCAGCCCCGCGCCGACGAGTAGCGTGACGGCGAGCGCCACTTCCGCGACGACAATCGCGCCGCGTGCTCGCGTGCTCGCGTGCCGCGTGCGCGTCCCGCGCGACCCCGCGCGCAACGCTCCCGCGACATCCTCGCCGAGTTGCATCGCCGGCAGCAGTCCGAAGACGAGTCCCGTGAGCAGCGCGACCACAAGCGTGACGACGAGTGCGGTCGCGTCGATGGTTGCCGTGCCGACGCGTGGCAAGTTCTCCGGCGCGAGTCGGAGGAGCGCCTTCATGCCCCAAGTCGCGAGGACAAGACCCGCTACGCCGCCCACCGCCGAGAGTAACACGCTCTCGGTAATGAGCTGCCTGACGAGTCGCGTTTTCCCCGCGCCAAGCGCCGCGCGCACGGCCATTTCACTCTCCCGTGCGGTGGCGCGGACCAGAAACAGGTTCGCGACGTTCGCGCACGCGATCAGCAGCACGAAAGCGACGGCGCCCATGATCACGAGCAGCGGTTGTTTGATGTCGCCAACGATCGCGTCTTGCAGTGGCACCGGCTGAAGGGCGAGCGTCCTGTAGTCCTCCGGGAATGTCGCGGCGATGCTCGCGCCGATCTGGGAGAGATCTCGCTGCGCTTCATCGATGCTGACGCCGTCCTTGAGACGCCCGAGCATGGAGAGGTATCGCGCGCCACGGTTGCTGAGTTGGTTGCCGGTAAAGATCAACGGTGTCCATACCTCCGCGGTGAACGGATAGCCACGACCTGCTGGCACTACTCCCACCACCGTCACCTGTTCGCCATTCAAGCGGATGGCGCGACCGACAATATTCGGGTCGGCGTTGAAGTCGCGGCGCCAGATCAAATCACTAAGCATCGCGACCTTTGGCGCGCCCTCTCGATCTTCGCCATCGACGAAGGAACGGCCGAGCTCCGGGGTAATGCCGAGAATGCTGAACCAGTTCGCGCTCACCTGCACGCCAACGAGACGCGCCGGATCGGCATCGTTGCGGACGAGATTGGTGGCGAGGCCGCTATACATCGCGAGGCTCTGCATCGTTCGGTTGCGGGTGCGGAAATCTTTGAGCTCGGCCGGCGATCCGGCGTCCGGGTCGCCATTGTAGATGAAGCGGACGCGAACGACCCGCTCGGGCCGGTAAAACGGCAACGGCTGTAACAAAACGCCGTCGACGACGCTGAAGATCGCCGTGTTGGCGCCGATGCCTAACGCCAGCGTGAGAATCACAGTGAGCGTGAATGCCGGCGCCGAGCGCAGTTTGCGCGCGGCATATACGATGTCCTGTCGGAAGTCGCCCATGAATTCGCCCCTGCGCTGCGCCGCCTCGGTCGCGCGGTCGGCGGCGGCCATGTAATGTCGTGCGTCCTCGAGATCGCCGAACTGTCGCATTGCCTCGACGCGCGCCGCATCGGCCGAGAGCCCGAGGCGGCGTAGCTCGTCGACGCGCATATCGAGATGGAATCGCAGCTCCTCGTCGACATCGTCGCCGATCTGACGGCGCGTCCGCCACGGAAAGCGAAACAGTCGCCTCGTCATCGACTACGCCGGTTCGAGCACCTTGAACACAGCCTCGGCGTAGCGTCGCCAGGCCGATTCCTGCTCGCGCAACTTCCGGCGTCCCGTTGGCGTCAACCGATAGAATCGTGCGCGGCGGTTGTTCTCGGAGACACCC
>QHUV01000511.1 GCA_003222065.1 Gemmatimonadota bacterium
GCGGCAGCGACAGCGTACACGTGAGCGGCGCGCCGGGCCAGACACTCGTTAGGGTTATCGCCGGCCCCGGGCACAACACGTACGTCGATGAGACGCTCAACACAGCGACGCGACGGGTCGTCTTCTACGACGTCGATACGCTCAGCCGCGTGCTCGGTGCGTCGGCCGATCTCATCGACCGACGCCCGTATTTGCCGCCGCGCACGCGACACGGATGGACGGACCCGGCGCGAGATTGGGGATCGCGATGGCGGCCGTATCCGTGGTTCGGATACTCTCCCGATGCGGGCGTGTTCATCGGCGGCGGGCCGCTCTTCGAGCACTACGCGTTCCGCGACACTCCGTACGCCTCCAAGATGACGCTTCGCGTCGGGTACGCGACGGGTGCGGGGCGGTGGCGCGCGGACTACGACGCTGACTTTCGCCGCGAGAACTCGCCGGTGCACGTGACGGTGTTCGCGCGCGCCAGCGAGCTCGATGTCGTCCGCTTTTTCGGCTTCGGCAACGAGACGAGCGCGCCGGGCGCATCCGCATTTTACAAGATCGAGCAGAAGCAGCTCGCGCTCGAGCCACTGCTTGTCGCGCCGCTCGCGCGCCGTGTCACGCTCGGAGTGGGACCGGTCTTCAAGGAAGTGATCACGTCGCGTGAGGCAAACCGGTTCATCGACGTCGCGCAGCCGTATGGAACCGGGTCATTCGGTCAGATGGGTGCGCGCTTCCGGCTCGCCGCCGACACCCGAGACACGGCCGAGAACGCGAGGAGCGGCATTTTTATGTCGACCCAAGCGAGTGCATATCCAGCTGCTTGGAGCGTCAAGCGTGCCTTTGCCGACGTCCGCACAACGGCATCGGCCTATCTCACCGCTCCGGCGCGTCTGTCGCCAACCCTCGCGCTCCGCGTCGGCGGCGACAAGCTCTGGGGCGATTACCCGTTCTACGAGGCGGCATTCGTCGGCGGAGCGTCGACAGTGCGGGGTTGGCGCGAGCAACGGTTCGGGGGCGACGCGTCCGCCTATGGCAATGCCGAGCTGCGCTTCTTTCTCACCAGGTTCTTCTTCCTGTTACCGGGTGATCTCGGTGCATTCGGGCTGGCGGATGGCGGCCGGGTCTTCCGGACCGGCGAGCAATCCGACGTCTGGCATTCAGCGTTAGGCGGAGGACTCTGGGCGTCCTTCCTCGGACGCACCAATACGCTGAGCGTGAGTTACGCCCGCGGCCGCGAAGGCGGAGGCTTCTACTTCCGGAGCGGGCTCCTGTACTGAGCCGGCGTTAGGGTCGCTCGATCCGATATACGGGATGAATTTCCCAAAGCGCGCCCACGGTCGACCAGCAGCGACCGTGGGGTTGAAGCCGGCCCTTTCGGCTGAGGTGCTCACCGTCGAAGAACGCGGGGCCGAGGACGCGCAATCGGACTGGTTTGGCGAGATCACCATGGCGATTCATGTGCACGTGGAGGAGAGCGCTATCGAGCGCCGCGCGCGCTGACGCAAACGCTGGGTGCAATGCGGCCAGTGGAATCTCGACGACGATGCACGCGTCGACCGGGTCCCGACGGTCCTCGGTGAGCTCGATGTGCCAGTCGCCATCGTCCTTCGTTTTGTCCACGCGCCGCACCCAGCCGACGACGCTGAGGACCTGCCGCTCCGCGGCAACTCGCGGCGCGCACCAAAAGGCGGGCCCCGGACCAATCTCTGGCGCCCGCCAACTGAGCATCGCGCCGATCGACACCGATTGTGGCGGGCTGCCGAGAAGGGCCGTCGACGTCTTCTCCGGCCAACGATAGTGCGTGGCGTTGCACGCCTGCGCGGCGGTTTGCCTTGAGTAAACAGTAATCACGGACAGCGCCAGTGCTGCCGCCCGGAGCGTCATGCGCCGAAACGGGCGGGCGGCCCGATCTTGCGCATCAACGCCTGATAGCGCTGCTCATCGCGCAGGATGTCGAGCGCCGGCTCGCGCGGGGCGAGCAACATCCGCAGCTCAGTGTCCACGGTGCTCCGGCGAGAAGGGAAGCTCACGTTCTGAGGCTCCCCAACATAGCGCTTGGCTCGGGCGGCGGCCACGCGCGTTAGGCCGCATCACGCCTAGTCCCGTCTGCGTATTCCCCGAGCCGCCGTGGGGCGTCATCGTCGGCTTCCCCCTCGCTCTTGACGACCAGCCGCTCGCAATGCACGCTCTCGCCGTTAGGTCTCCCTTCCACCCGAGGCATGCATGACACGCTTCCGTCACTGGCTCGTCGCCTCGCTCGTTCTCTGCTTCTCCACCACCGCACATGCGCAAACGCGCACCGTGTCCGGGAGCGTGCATGATGCAGATACGGGCGAGCCGCTCGTCGGCGCGCAGATCGCCGTCAGGGGTAACCCCACGCTCGGCACACTCGCGCGCAACGATGGCAACTTCTCCCTAACGCTCCCGACGCAGGATGTCGTGCTCGTCGTCAAGCGACTCGGCTATCCGCTCAAGGAGGTCGCGGTCGCGAGCGGAATGACGTCGATCACCGTTGTCATGCACAAGGACGTGCTCAAGCTCGACCAGATCGTCGTCACCGGACAGGCATCCGGAATCGCGCGGCGCAACCTCGCCAACTCGGTCGCCAGCGTCGACGCCGAGCAGCTCACGAAGGTGCCGGCGGTGAGGGGCACGGGGATCGCCGTCTCCAGTCAGGAGAGTCCCGTGAACCGTATCGCCGACCTCAACCCCGACGACATCGAGGACATCGAGGTGTTGAAGGGCGCGGCGGCGGCGGCGATCTACGGCTCGAAGGCGTCCGGTGGCGTCATCATGATCACGACAAAGCGTGGCCGTACAGGTAGCCGGCCGGATTTTTCGATTCGCTCGAGTCTCTCCACGGCGCGGCTCACATCGAAGGAAGGATCGCGCCAGTTCCCGAGTCTCGCGGCCGCGAAAGCAGTGTTCGATCCGAGCAACACGCTTGGCGACGCGTTTTGGTCGACGGCGTACAACCCGAGCAACAACTTCAGTTACGAAGATCTGATATTCGGTGAGAAACCGCTGAATTACGAGACGGCGCTGAATGTCAGCGGTGTTCGGCAACGACAACGCCGGCAACTCGATCTACTACACGATCACGAAGATGCCGAGCTTCTTCGATTTCCGTCAGCGCTCGGATGGGACGTATCCGATCAATCCATTCTACCCGAGCAATCCCTATCAGACCATCGATTTGCTGAAGAATCGCGAGCTGGTGTGGCGCGTGGTGAACAGCGGCCGGTTGAGCTTCGACGCGCTGAACCGCGGTGCGCATCAGGTACGGCTCAGCGCCCTCGGCGGCGTCGACGTCTTCACGCAGCGCAATGACATCTACTCGCCCCCCGAGCTGCAGTTCGAGCCTAACGACGGTCGCGCCGGTACCGCCGTGTCGTCCTATGGTCAGAATCTTCAGTACAATCTCAACCTCAATGGCGTACACGTTTACACGCCGAAGAACTGGCTGTCGCTGACCTCGCAGGTCGGCACGCAGTACGAGGTCCGCGACCTCGATCAGACGCGGACCGTCGGAGAGAACCACCTCGGCGGACTCGCCGAGCCGGTCGCGGGGACGGTGCGCGACCTCGAAAACAACAAGCTGCACGTCGAGGATTTCGGGGTCTTCGTGCAGAGCGAGGCCCTGATGTGGGAGCGATTCCTGCTCACCGCGGGGATGCGAGCCGATCGCAGCAGCAACAACGGCGACGTCGCCAAGTTCTATTACTTCCCGAAGTTTGCGAGCTCGTATCGTCTGGCGCAGCTGAAGCCGGGATTCCTCGATGAGGTCAAGTTTCGCGTCGCCTACGGCGAGACTGGCAATCAGCCGCAGTACGGCCAGAAGTTCACCGCCTTGAACTCGGGAAGCATCGCCGGACTCGGGGGCTTCACGCTCGCCGGCACCCGCGGCTTCTCCGACATTCGTCCCGAGCGGCAGCGTGAGCTGGAAGGGGGCGTCGACCTCGCGCTCTTCGGCAGCCGCGGCCAACTCGAGCTCACCGGCTTCGAGCGAAATATTTCCGATTTGCTCATCCAACGAACATTGGCGCCGACCACTGGATTCTCGAGCGAGATTTACAACGGCGCGTCGATGCGCGTGCGTGGATTCGAGGCGGTGGTCAACGGATTCCCCCTTCAGACACCGCGCTACGGTGGCCTCACGTGGAATACGCGTGTCAACTTCGCAGTGAACCGCGCGACAATTACCAAGCTTCCTGTTGCGCCCTTCCTGTTCAGCAGCCCTCAGGTTGGCGCGATTCAAATCAAGGAAGGGCAATCGGCCACGCAGCTTGTCGGCAATGATACCGTGGCTGTCGCCGGTACGTGCCCGGCGCATCCCGTCGATCCGACGGTCTGCGCGACGCGCAAGGTAGGCGACGTCGTCGCCGTCTACATGGGTGACGGCAATCCCGATTACACCGCCGGTTTGTCGAATGAGATCCGCTGGAAGGGCCTCACTCTCTACGGCCTGTTCGATCGCCAGCATGGCGGCATGCTCGCCGCGGGCACGTGGCGCCATTTCGACCTCGGCCAGAATTCGCGCGACTTCGACGCCGCGAGTCCCGATCCGACGAAGCCGTTAGGCAAGTGGCGCACGGACACGTACCTTCGCCTGACGCGCATCTACTATCAGGACGTGTCATACTGGAAGCTGCGCGAGCTGAGCCTCGGCTACGACATTCCCGAGCGCTACACGGGTCGCTTTCTGGCCAGCGGCCACGACGCGCGACTCAGCGTCAGTGGTCGCAATCTGAAGACATGGACCAAGTTCCGCGGGGGCGATCCGGACTTCACCAACTTTGGCGGGACGCCCGACGCCCTTCAGCGCAACCGTGAGTTGGCCGCGTATCCATCGAGCAGGCAGTACTTCGTCAACCTTCAGGTGAGGTTCTAACCATGCGGCTCTCACAACTGCGCAACGTGGTGTTCGTGGTCGCCGCTACGACGTTAGGCGCGTGCAAGGAAATCACCGTGCCTAACTACAACAACCCCAACCTCGAGCAGCTCACCAATAATCCGACGGCAAACACCGTCAATACCGCCATCGTCGGGATCGTCATCAGCTTGCGCGACCGCGTCGGTACGGAGGCGTCGGCGATGGGGATCCTCGGCAAGGAATCGTACAATCTCGACCAAGCCGAGCCGCGCAACGTGCTCGGTTACCTGCAAGGCCCCATCGAGCCGGGCGGGTTCGTGCAGGACCTGAGCTGGACCGCCAGCTATCGCAACCTGCGCCAGAGCGCCGTCATTCTCGCCGCGCTCGACAAGGTGCCGACCTTCACCGCCGCGCAGAAAGAAGGAACCCGCGGCTTCGTGAAGACGATCATGGCCATGGAGCTGCTGACGCAAGTGCGTATTCGCGACGTC
>QHUV01000512.1 GCA_003222065.1 Gemmatimonadota bacterium
CTTTCGCTAAACGCGCTGTCATACGCAGTGAAGCCCCGTTCTCTCGATCGTCATGACCACCGTGATCAGTTTCGTCGACCCATATGCCGATACGCAGGAGCTGCCCGTGTGGAACGGGGAGCAAGCCGCGTCATCGATGCCGTGGGAGCGCGAGCAGATCGCGACGCATCTCGGAACACAGTATCAAATCGTCCGTGAGCTCGGACGCGGCGGGATGGGCATCGTATTCCTCGCCCGCGACATCGCCCTGCATCGGCTCGTCGCGATCAAGGTCCTGCGGCAGGAATTCGCGACATCGGAAGAGCATCGCGAGCGCTTCCGACGCGAGGCACGGATGACGGCGCGGCTCAGTCACGCGAACATCGTCCCCGTGCACACCTTCGGCGAAGCGGGAGAGCTCGTCTACATCGTGATGAAGTACGTACACGGCGAGTCACTCGGCGAGCGTCTGCGCGCGCACGGTGTTCTGCCGACAGAGGACGCGCGCCGCATCCTGCACGAGTTGGCGCTGGCCCTCGACTACGCGCATCGCGAAGGTGTAGTTCACCGCGACCTCAAGGCGGAGAACATCCTCCTCGACCGCAGCACGGGCCGCCCAATGCTCACCGATTTCGGCGTCGCGTTGCAGCGATCGCTCGATCCGGTGCGCGCCGAGGCGTCCCGCGCGTTCGGCACGCCGCACTACATGTCACCAGAGCAGGCCGCGGGCGAGCTCGACATCGACGGCCGCAGCGATCTGTATTCGTTAGGCGTGCTCGGCTACTACATGCTGACGGGCGAGCTTCCATTCGACGCGCCGAGCTTCGAGGCACTCGCGGCGAAGCACATCGCCGAGGCGCACCGGACGTTGGCGGAAGTCGTTCCTCAGGCGCTGAAGGAGCATCCATTGCTCATCGCCGCGCTCGAGCGCTGCCTCGACAAGGACCGGGATCACCGCTGGCGCCACGGCGGCGATTTCGCGACGGCGATCGGCCAACCGGTGCGCCGGCGCTGGCTTCGTCGTGTGACGGCTGGGAACGCTGCCGCGTTAGGCGCGGGCATGCTCGGCGCGAAGATCATCGGCGAAGTCGCGATGTTCGCGGCGGCACTCCGCGCTGCCTTTAAGTGGAGCTAGCGCACTTAACGGCTTGAAGTGCGGATACCGCGTGAAGTGCGGATACCGCGTGAACAGCGGCGCGAAGAAGGAAAGCGGGCGCTGCGCGCCCGCCAACCGAATTCGTAACGCCCTTTACGCGGTATCCGCCGTTTACGCGGTATCCGCTGTCTACGCGGTTCCCGCCGTTCACGCGGTTCCCGCCGCTCAAGGCGGTTCCACTCTATAGGGGAGGGGGGTATACTACCGTATGCCCCAGATCAGCATCCCCGTGACCGGAATGACGTGCGCGGCCTGCCAGGCGCGCGTACAGAGAGCCCTTGCCAGCGCGCCAGGCGTGGAAGAGGCGACGGTCAATCTGCTCCTCCACAACGCGAGCGTCACCTTCGACCCGGCAGCGACGTCGCCCGAGCAGCTCGTCGACGCGATTCGGGCGACGGGATATGGCGCGAGCGTCCCGACGGCACATAACGAGTCCGCCTGGGCGGCGGCGTTCGTCGAGGAGGAGGAGCGGGAGCGGAGCAGTCAGATGGAATCGCGCGCCCTCGCCTGGAAGACCGGGCTCACGCTCGGCGCGGGCGTCATTGCGATGCTGCTGTCGATGCCGGTGATGGGGGCGTATGCCCATCGCGTCCCCAGCTCGGCGGCCGATCCGCTGTTGCATTGGCTGATGATCCGCGTGAATTCTCCGCTCGCCGTGCTCTTTCCTTGGTTGTTCACGGTCCCGCCGCAACGGATCGCGTACGTGCTGCTCGTGCTCACGACGGCCGTCATGCTCTGGGCGGGACGGCAGTTCTACGTCCGCGCGTGGGCGGCGTTCCGGCATCGGACGTTCGACATGAACACGCTCATCGCTGTCGGCACCGGAGCGGCGTACCTGTACTCGCTCGTCGGCACGCTCGCGCCTAACGTGTTCCTCGACCGGGGCGTCGCGCCGGATCTGTACTACGAGGCCGTCGTGCTCATCATCGGTCTGATCCTCCTCGGCAACCTGCTCGAGGCCCGGGCCAAGCGACGCACGTCGGCGGCGCTGCGCCGGCTCGTGGAGCTCCAGCCGAAGACGGCGCGCGTCGTGCGCGGCGGAGTCGAGCGCGGGCTTCCCGTCGAGCAGGTGCGCCGCGACGACACGTTTCTCGTACGTCCGGGGGAACGCGTGCCGGTGGACGGCGTGATCGTCGGCGGCGAGACTGCCGTCGACGAATCGATGCTCACCGGTGAATCGCGCCCCGTGCTCAAGCGCGTCGGCGACCGAGTCGTCGGTGGGACGGTGAACGGCACCGGCGCGATCCAGGCACGCGCGACGACGTTAGGCGAGGAGAGTGCCCTGGCGCGCATCGTGACGCTCATGCGTCAGGCGCAGGGCACGCGGGCGCCGATTCAGCGACTCGCGGACCGGGTGAGCGGCGTGTTCGTGCCGGCGGACCTCGTGATCGCGGTCATGACTTTCGTTACATGGTACATCGCGAGCGGTGGTGTCGTCCGCGCGTTCGCGGCGAGCATCGCCGTGCTCATCATCGCCTGCCCGTGCGCGATGGGTCTCGCCGTTCCAACGGCAGTCATGGTGGCGACCGGGAAGGGCGCGGAGCTCGGCATTCTCATCAAGGGGGGCGAGGCCCTCGAGCGCGCCGGCAAAGTCGACACGGTGGTCCTCGACAAAACGGGCACGGTCACCGAGGGGAGACCGAGCGTCACG
>QHUV01000513.1 GCA_003222065.1 Gemmatimonadota bacterium
CTTTCACACCGTAGCTGCCAATGTCCGCGTAACCCATGTCGTCCATGAGGATCATGACGACATTCGGGGCCGGGTGCGAGCTTCTTTGCGCGCGCAGGCTCGGGACCGCCGCGACGATGGCCAGGAAGCAAATCGCCGCGAACTTTCGTTGACAGCCTTGGCGGTTGATCAAAGCAGCTCGATGCGCACACCACCGCCTGGTTTGTCGAGCATCAGCACGGTCTTCTTCTCACCGCTCGCAAGCGGGATGACAACTTTGACGGGAGCGGTTGCCCATCCTGAAGCATCAGCGGGCGTCTGCCAGATGCGCACTTCCCAGGTGCCCACCGTGCTCTGAAAGAACGGCGCGCTGAGACTGTTCGGGTCGGGCTGATAATTGAATGGAAACTGCCACGAGATCGGCGTCTGGAAGTCGGGCTGCGTGCGATACACCTGCAGCGTGCCGGCATTCGGAGCGAGATGCAGCACGCGCACCTTGGTCGCGCCCGCCGGAACAACGCTGTTCGTGTCATCGAGCACCGCGCTCGAGATCGAGCCGCTGGCCGAACGCACGACCGCGACCGTGCTCAACGCACCGGTCGCCGTGGTAATCGAATGCGAGGTCGCCGTGCCGGAGCCGCTCGGCCGCAGGATGAGAATGTGGCTCCCGGGAGCGGCGATCGCTGTGCTGATCGCGCCCGCGGCGAGCGACGAAATGACAACGTTGCCGTCGATTAGGACGTCGACCGGTGACGTGAACGCGTTGACGACCCGCAGCGAGGGCTGGCCAAGCGAACCCGGACCCGTGAGACCATTGTCGCACGCGGCGAGGCAACAGAGGACGAGGATTGGAGCTGCTTTCCACGAAAGTCGCATTGTCAGTCTCCGAATCGTACGCGGCGCGTCTCCTGCTCCTGGCCGGTGCGCCGCGTTAGGCTTTCGTACAATTCCGGCCGCCGGGCGCGCAGCCACCGCCGGCCAGACGATGTCGGCAGCAGAGAAGCAACGAGTTCTGCCACCACCATATCATCCCCTGGCGCGCACGTTTCGGCAATGATCTCACCGTACGGGTCGAGCACCATTGCATTCCCGGTGCGAATTTCGTCATCGTCAGGACCGATCCCGTTGCTGAACAGCAGGAACATCCCGTTGTCATGCGCCCGGCTCGGCAGCCAGCGCATCAGCCATCCCCGGCCTTTGATGCCGCGGAGCTCTTTCTCGATGGACTCGGGATCTTCGTGACGGCGGGCCCAAATCACGGGGTCGACCGGCTTCATCGCGCGCGGACTCACCGAGTTGCAGCCGCCCGTCTGGTGGGGCGCGAGGAGAATCTCGGCGCCGGCAAGCGCCGTGGCACGCGCGTTCTCGACGATGTTGTTGTCGTAGCAGGTGAGGACGCCGACCCGACAGTCGTGCGGCGTGTCGAAGACAGTGTACCGGTCGCCGTTGGCGAGATGCTCGCTCACGAACTCGTGCAGCTTGCGGTGGAGGGCAAACTGCCCGTTAGGCATGGCCACGACGTAACCATTGTAGAGACGCCCATCGTCGCCTCGTTCGATGAGTCCCGCGCCGATGGTGATGTCGTTCTCGCGCGAGAGCCGGAGGAGCTCGCGCGACGACGGCCCGTCCGGAACCGGCTCGGCGAGCGCCTCGACTTCATCGCGCGAGAGTTTGCGAACGTGCCAGTAACCCGTTAGGCACATCTCCGGGAATGCAATGATTTCGGCGTTCGCTCGCGCCGCCTCCGTCACGAAATGGCGGACGCGTCCGAGATTGTATGCTTTGTCGCCCGGTGCATGCTGAAACTGGACGGTCGCCACGCGGATGTCGCGCATGCAGCAATCTGAAGAAGGTCCTTAGGTTCCGCGAGCCATTTGGGCGTCCAAGCACGCGATCCCGACGCGGCGCATCCTATCCAGAACGAACGACTTTCACCTGATCAACCTTCCGAATGACTCGGCATGGATTGCCAGCCGCCAACACCCCAGCCGGCAATGACTTCGTGACGACGCTCCCCGCACCGACCACCGTGTCGTCGCCGATCTCGACGCCCGGCAGCACGATCGCGCCGCCGCCGATCCATACGCGCGATCCAATCCGAATCGGATGCGCCAATTCCGGTCCGGCCGTCCGCGCGGCGGCGTCGAGCGGATGCGTCGCCGTGTAGAGCTGCACCGCGGGCCCGAGCTGCGCTTGCGCGCCGATCTCGATCGTGTTGCAGTCCAGGAACACGCAGTTGAAGTTGACGAACACCCCCGCGCCGATCGTGATCTGCGTACCGTAGTCGCAGAAGAACGGTGGCTCGATGACGGAATCCTTTCCGATCGCACCAAGCAACGCCTCGAGCACGCCGCGTTGCGCGTCGACGGCAGCCGGATCGAGAGCATTGTACGAGTGCCAGAGTCGGCGCGCGCGATCCCGCGCCGCGGCGAGCTCCGGAT
>QHUV01000514.1 GCA_003222065.1 Gemmatimonadota bacterium
TGGTAGGTGCTGGTCATGCGCTTTGAACGTCGAGGTCGCGCCCGTCAACGACGACGCAGATCGGTCGTGCGTCGCGGAGGCCGTCATCGGCCGCGCGATCGCTGAGGGCCTGTACGCGCGCACTCAGTCGACGATACTAGCTCTGTTTTGCAACCGCTCATCGCTGGCCCAAGGCGCCACCGCGCGCCGGGGCTTCGCCGTGCCGTGGGTCAGGTTTTCGACGACGCACCAGCGGCCGGTGGCGGCCCGGTTTCTCGGACGCGTGCTTCGCGCGCGGCCTCCCATGCATTCCCGCGATGCACGAGCTGATAAGCCTTCTCGAACCGCAGCGATTCGCTCGAACCGGAGGTCGGGGTATCGAACTTCTGCACGGCGAGATATACCTCGACGGAGTCGCCGCCGCGCGCGAGCACCTCGGAGAAGCGCACGACGTATCCCGGACCTCGCGCCGCGCATCGAGCCGTCTTGCGGGATACGGAGATCGGCGGCTCGCACACGCCATGAATGACACCCCGCTGTCGAAGCCCCGTCTCGATCGGCGCCGGCAGTCGCCTGTCTTCAGCCAGGCCACCGGCGCGTGGCAATAGGCGACGATCGAGCAGTAGCGTGAGCGCTGGATCGTTCAGCTCGAACGCCGCGGCGAGCACGGATTCGTAGACGGAGACGCGGGAGTTCGGTGGCATCAACGCGGCGCGCAGTCCATGTCCGCGCACGAAGTGATCCTCATCGCCTGGCGCGCAGGCAACGAGGATCGCGGTGCAAAGCACCGCGCAACGGAACGAACGAAGGGGGATCGCCATCGATCGGAAGACGCTCGCGTGAGTGCTACCGATAATGACGCCGACTCAGCCCCCGCCGTCAAACGACACCGCGCACGGAACCGCGGTAGGCGGCACCGTGCGCGGCAATGACAGCTTCAGTGCGTCGTCGACCGAGCGGCGACGATCACCGGCGCGCCTTCGCGACGGAGGGCGAGGTTCACTGGCGCCCCCGCGGCACGGCGGTACGCGACTTCCTGGTCGCGGCGCCGGCGGTCGATCTCACGGTCACTGAGCGGCTTGGACGCGGGGTACAAGCCCCCCGCCTGGCCGGTCACGGGCACATCGTTGCTGACGACGTCGATCGCCACGTCGTCGAGCCACGCCTGTCCGGAACCACCGAGCAAGAAGCCGAACGTGAAGCCGATCGCGGTGCGTGGCACGTCGAGCACGATCTCCTGCCGGGCCCAATCCGTGGTGAGCATTACCGGCCGGTTCTGCATGTAGTCGGACGTCTGCACGACGCCGTCGCCGTCGACGCGCATGAAGAGGACAGCGGTCCCCTCGTTCACGCCGATCGTCTTGAGATACCCGGTGAGCCGCACTCGTTTGCCGCGATAGGCATCGGCGCGAATGCTCTGCGCGAGCATGGCCGAGCCCCGCGGCGATTCGACGTTGGCTTTGATCGTGGCGCCGGCGAAGCCCTGGCCGCCGTCGCGCCGCGCGCCGTCGGCGCTAACGGAGTATTCGGCGGAGCCGTCGGTGACGGCTTGCCAGCCGGTCGGGACTTGCGCGCGCGCGGCAACCGGCGCGAGTACCATCGCCGTGCCGAGGGCGAGCGCGCGGCTGGCGATTGTGAGACGTCGAATGTGCAGCATACGCGAAACTCCTCTGAGTGTCATGCCCGATTAGACGCCGCGCGCACGCCGATGGTTTCAGATATGAGTGTGAGAGTTTTGTGAACAGCCGCACGATTGCGTTCATGCCTAACGCTTCGTCACCGTCACCGTGCCCACATGTCCGCGCGCCATCGACGATCCGTCACTCGCGGCGCGCGCTTCGTACCCTGTCGCCGGAAATGAGAAAAGCCCGCCGGGGTTTTTGCCCCGGCGGGCTCTTTGTCCGCATCCCGGTCGATGACGAATCAACGACCGTTAGGCGCTCCCACGTCGCGGCCGTCATGGCCACCGGAGCGGCCTTCCCATCGCCCACCCTTGTGCTGCGCGGCATTCTGCTTCAACTGCACCAGGTTGGCGTCGAACTGCTTCTGCTGATCGGCGGTGAGGATGGCGCGCATCGCCGCGAACCGGCGCTCGCGCTGCTGCTCCATCTGCGGACGCAGGGCTTGCATCTGCGCACGTGCCGCCGCCGTGTCGCCGCGCTGCCGGGCCGCGCGGGCGTCTTCCATGGCCTTTCGGAACTGGTCATTCGGCTTCTCACTCTTGCGCAGCTCCTGTAGCTTGGCCTTCTGGTCCGCTGTGAGGGTAATGCCCTTGAAGAGCTCGCGACCCGGGCCGCGATTTCGCATACCGCGCTCGGCGTGCTCCTGACCCTGAGGCTGCTGCGTCGATTGCGCCGAGGCGGCACCGACCGCCCCAAAGGAAAGGGCCAGGCCCAATGCCATGGCCATCGTGGACTTACGCATGCTTCATCTCCGTGTGTGTGACCTGCGACGCGCCGCGCGTTCGTGCGCGGGCGCCATGACGCTTCGGAGAGTGATACCGGTGGCGCCGCTAGCAGGTCCCGTGTTCCATCGATAGCGGCACCAATGGACCGCGGCTGTTACGAACGGCGGCCGAGGCGAGACGAATGGCGTCTGAATTCGCTAGCCCAGATTGCGGCTTCGGCTTTCCTGGACGGGCGAACGGAAATCGTACCTGATAGGGCGAGCCCACTTTCGAGAAGGCAGCGGAGAGCGACCAGCTTTGAGGGTGACGGGTCAGGAATGGGAGTTTCCGCGTGCCGTGCTGGTCACTCCCCACTTATTAAGTCTCAAGTCTCGTCGCTCGCGCCTGGCCTCTCGAAACTGGGCTCGCTATCGTGGGTGAGATGGCCCGGCTGGTGCACCCGAGAGCATAACTGAGCGCTCAGATTACCAGATATGCGGTACCATCTCGGCCGGCCGAACCATTGGATCGCCTGGCTTACACCCGAACGCCGCCGCGAACTCGGCCATGTTCGAGAGCGGCGCGTTGACGCGCCACTCCTCCGGCGCATGCGGATCGAGCGTCACGCGCGCCCGCAGCGCCGCCGGGCGCGTGTGCTGGCGATAGCTCTGCGCATAGGCAATGAAGTAACGCTGCTCCGGCGTGAAGCCGTCGATTGGACCCGGCCTGCCATTACGCTGCAACGCGCGTTGCAGCGCGTCGTAGCCCGTGAGCACGCCACCATAGTCCGCGATATTC
>QHUV01000052.1 GCA_003222065.1 Gemmatimonadota bacterium
CATAACGAGCGCGGCACCTGCCGCCCGAAGCCATTCCCAGGACGTCTGCGCGAATGACGGGCCGACGATGACGCGCGGCAAAAAGAGAAGCGCGCGAGCGGCCGGCAGATTGGCGGCATTCGACACCGCTTGGAGGACCTCGCCGCCCGCGCCGGCGGCGCGAATCGCGGGCACCGCCGCGCGGAGAATGAAGGCCACGGCAACGAGGCAAGCGCCACCGAGGACAATCGCGGGAAGGTGCCGTCGCACGCCCGCGCGCCCGTGCTCCAGCAGCGACGTTCGCACGAGCGCTGCCCCCAGCCGGTGGAGGCTGAGGTTGGTGAAGAGCATCCACGTGCCGAGGAACCTGAGCGGTGCCGCCAACACGGAGCCGGATCGGCGCAGCACGAAGACCCAGATCACGGCATTGAAGAGGATGATCAGCTGCGCGCGAAACAGCTTGTACGATATGAGACCACGCCTCGTCAGCGGCGCGGGAAAGAGGAACTGCACCTCCGCGGCACTGAACGCGAGAGCCATCGGCTCTCCGGAAAACACCCAGCCGCCGAGGAGGAGGAGCAAGATGCCCACAGAGGCAACCAATTCCGCGCCCATCCAGACCGACGTCGGTGCTCGCGAGGGCTGAACCGCCGGACGGAGCAGAATGAGCCAGAAATACGCGGCCCCCAAGACGAGCGCGAGCGCATAACGAGGATGGCGGAGTCGCCTGGCCTGGAAGAGGAGCCGGTTGCGAATCGTCGACCGGGTGAGAAAAAGGAGGGCGTCGATCACGGTTGCCGCGACGTTGGATCCAGGTCGCTCGTGAGCGCCAGAAACACCTCCTCCAGCCCGCGCCCCGCGAGCTGAGGACGCTCGGCGACGATTTCATCGAACGCGCCATAGGCGATCGTTCGGCCGTGGTGAATGACGAGGAGCTTCGTACACAACTCCTCGACGAGGTGGAGCAAGTGCGAGCTCAGAATCACCGCCGCGCCGCCGCGAGCCCGGGCCGCGATTGTCTCGCGCATGCGACGCATGCCTGCCGGGTCGAGTCCGGTGAGCGGCTCGTCGAGGATGAGCGCCGCCGGCTCGTGTAGCAGTCCGCACGCAATGGCGAGCTTCTGGCGCATGCCCCGCGACAGCTCCGTTGGCAGTGCGCGATGCTTCTCGGAGAGTTCCAGCTCGGCCAGCAGCGGCGGAATTCGCGCCGGCGCGTCGGCCACCCCATACAAGCGTCCGACAAAGCGAAGATGCTCCTCGACCGTTAGGTACTCGAACAATTGCGGCTCGTCGGGGATAAACGCGAGCTGCTGCTTCGCGGCCACGGGCTCCGATGCGAGTTGATGTCCAGCAATCGCGATGGTGCCGCGCGTCGGCGCGATGATGCCGGCGATGGCGCGCAGCGTCGTCGTTTTGCCCGCCCCGTTAGGTCCGACGAGACCGAGCACCTCGCCCGAGTTCACGCCGAAGGAGAGGTTCTCGACCGCGACGAGGTCGCCGTAGAGTTTCGTGAACGCGTCGACGACGATCAGCCCCGGCCCCTCACTTCAGAGTGATCGGAGATTGTCATTTCGCCCCGGATTCCCTCGACGATCGCCTCGTCTCCGACCATCGAGTTCGTGAGCGCCGAATGGCGAACTTGCGACTTCGCGCCGACGATCGTGTCCCGGAGCTGCGAGTCCTCTATCGTGCTCCCGGCGCTCACGGACACATTCGGCCCGATCGTCGAGGACTTGAGTGTGACGCCGTCCTCGATGTACACGGGATCGACGAGCGTGACTCCCTTCGGTACCGACTTTGGCCGCCGCGCCGCCTTGCGCTTCTCGAGAATGGTGCGATTGGTATCGAGCAGCGTGTCGAGCTTGCCCGCGTCGTACCAGCCTTCGACGTCGATCACTTTGATCTTCGCCCCGTGATCGATCATGTACTGAAAAGCATCGGTGAGATAATACTCACCTTTGTTCGGCGGCTGCTTCAGCACCCAATCGATGCCGTCGAGCATTTGCTTCCAGTTCTTCACATAGTACAACCCGATGTTCGCGCGCTTCGAGATCGGCGTCGACGGCTTCTCGACGATCTTCGTCATGTGGCCATCGCGGTCGGTGACGACGACGCCGAACCGTTGATAATCCTCGACCTCCTTTACCCAGATGATTCCGTCGGCCTCGGTCCGCTTCACGACCGAGAAATCGGCATCGAAGATCGTATCGACGAAGATGATCATGACTGGCTCGTCGATATACGGACGGGCTAGTGCGACCGCGTCGGCCGTACCGCGCTGCGTTTTCTGTTCGACGAATACGCTAGGAAATGGGTACTTCGCTCGTGCGTACTCCTCGACCTTTTCTTTGAGATGACCCGTGATGTAAATGACCTGGTCGACGTTGCCGAGCGCCTGCAGGTCCTCCATCACGTAATCGATCACCGGCTTGCCGGCGATCTTCAGCATCGGCTTCGGAGTTATGTGTGTATGAGGCCGGAGCCGCGTACCCTTCCCCGCGAGCGGAATGATCACCTTCATGGCGCGCTGGTTCCCTCCCGTCCGTATCGATCGGTGAGCCGCACGACGTCATCGAGATGGGGCGTCGACACCTCGAGCACGTCGCAATCGGTCACCGCCTCCATTTGATGGATCGTATGCGGCGTTATGCGGTACGCTTGGCCGAGCTTGAGTCCGATATCCGTTGGCTTGCCGTCGCGTCCGTGTTGCCACACCCGATAGATGATGTCGCCGGCGAGCAAATAGACCGTCTCGTCTTTCACGTTATGGTACTGCACCGAGAGCGCCTGACCGGCTTTGATGTGCAGGATCTTACCGACGTACGTGTCGGTGCGCGCCCAGATCGTCTCATGCCCCCACGGTTTTGGAACGTGCGTGATGTTGACGGGACCCGACATGCGTTGAGCGTGGGGCGTGGAGCGTGGAGCGTCCGCGGACACGCTTCACGCTATACGCTCAACGCTCAACGCGCTACGCGGCATGTTCCGTGCTTTGGACGGGCTCGATGATCCTCGAACCGAAGTACCTACCGAAGCTTGCCGCTACGGTCGGACTCTTCACGCGCTACGGCCTCGCGGATTTCGCGAAGCAGCAGGGCTTGAAAGGCATCGCCCCGGATCCCGAGAGCGGCGACGATGGCGGACCGTCCGCGGAGAAGGCTGCGGCATTTCGTAAACGGCTCGTCGAGCTCGGGCCGGCGTACGTCAAGCTTGGCCAGGTACTGTCGACGCGACCCGACCTGCTGCCGGCGAACTACATCGAGGAGCTCGAAAAGCTCCAGGACGATGTCGGTCCTATCCCCCTCGAGGACGTCCGCGCGACAATCGAAGAGGAGCTCGGCGCCCGGATCAGCAAGTTGTTCGAGGAATTCGAGGACGAGCCGATCGGCACCGCCAGCCTCGGTCAGGTGCATGGGGCCACGCTGCGTGACGGACGCGCCGTCGTCGTCAAGGTCCAGCGACCGAACATTCGCGAACAGCTCGCCGGCGACATCGAGTACTTTCGCGAGTTCGCTGCCTTCCTCGCGGCGCATACGGAGGCGGGCGCCCGCATCGACTTGGTCGGCATCATCCATCAGCTCGAGCGAGCGCTGGCCGACGAGCTGGATTATCGCGTCGAGGCGCGCAACGCCGCGTCGTTCCGCCGGTCGCTCGCCGAATTCCCACGCATCCTGATACCGCGTGTGATCGAAGGCTACACGACGCATAAGATCTTGACGACCGAGCGCATCAAGGGCGTGAAGATTAGCGAAATCTCACCGCTGACGCGTATCGAGCATGACTTCCATCCGGTCGCCGAAGAGCTGACGCGAGCGTACCTGAAGCAGATCACGATCGACGGGCATTTCCACGCCGACCCGCACCCCGGCAACGTATTCGTCGTTCTTGCCGACGCCGAAAATCCGATGACGCCGTCGGAGGCCAAGGCGATCGACCGCCGCCGCGTGTCGCGTCCGGCGGCGACGCCGCTCGCCCGCATGGAGGTCCAGGCACAACAGAACGCCGCCCCGCAGCCGACCGACATCGATGTGAGGCTGTCGCTCATCGACTTCGGGATGACGGCGCGCCTCTCGAGTGCCTTACGCGACCAGATCATCCGCCTCTTGATGGACCTCGCGGACAATCGGGGCGACGACGCGGCGGCGACGCTCGTCGAGATCGGCGACGAGCTTCCCGAATTCAATCGGGTGAACTACATCCGCGACGTCGCGTCGTTGTTGGCGCGCAACTACGACCTCGTCGTCGGCGAGCTTGAAGCGGGCGCGGTCCTGTATGAATTGATCAATATCTCATACCAGCGCGGGTTGCGTCTTCCCGCCGAGCTGACCTTGCTCGCGAAGGCGCTGTTCAACCTCGACTCCGTGGCGCGCGCGGTCGAGCCGACGTACAGCCCCATCGCCACGATTCGCGAGTACGGCAATCAGATCGCCGCCGACAAGGCGCGTCGCGAGCTGAATCCCCGCAAGCTGCTGCAACTCGTTATGCAGAGCGGCGACCTCCTGACGGCATTGCCACACCGTCTCGATATCGTGACGCAGCGGCTGTCATCCGGCGACTTCGCGACGCGGATCGACATACCGCAGTTGACGGTCCTGCTCAACGGCCTGCAAAAGGTCGCGAACCGCGTCTTCTCCGGTTTGGTGCTGGCGGCAATCATCATCGCGAGCGCGATGCTCATCACGACGCGAAAGACCCTCGGCACGTGGGGCTTCATCGTCGCCGGCGCAGTGAGCGCCTGGATGGTCGTCGCGATCTGGTGGGGCGATCGAAAAAAGCGTCGAGAGTAGTTTGTCAGTCACTGCTTTCGGTGGTAGTACAGGTCAAAGCTCGTCGCCCACGTTTTACCGCCGTCCGTTGATGTCTCGCCGAATTGGCGGACCGTCCTCTGATCGATTGGCGTGAATGTCATGCGGATCAACGACGCAGCGGCCCCAGATCGCTGATGCGCCAGGAAGCGGAGCCCACCTTCCTTCGTCCGCTCACTCTCGCGGTACTCCGTGACGCGTCCGTACTGGTCGGTCCAGAACTGCCGCCACATCGAGAAGTCAGTGTTGTACGCGTTGAAGCTCTTCCCCTGGCCGCCCTGACGGTCGGTCCAATTCTCGAAGATCACGCACTGCGAGAGGATCTGCTGCACGCTGCTCGTGCCGGCCGGCTGGCCCTGTGCGTTGGTGACGTCCCAATCGCCGATCCAGAAATCAAAGACGTGTGACTCTTGTCGCGACCGGCATGGCCGAAAGGCGCGCTCGGCGGCGTCCACGCGGCGCTGAAAGGCCGAGTCGGCGTGCAGCGCCGCAAAATCCGGATCGTTTCGCAAAATTGAATCACCGCTGAATCCCGCGGCGAGCGAGCTATCGATCCAGGCCAGCGCCCGCTCGCGCTGTCCCAGCCGGGCGCGCATCGCGGCCGCGTTGTACATCGCGAGCATCTGGTGGCCGATCGCGGCCGAGCGCTCGAACGCCTCCGCCGCCGCGGCGTTGTCATTGACACTGGCGAGGGACGCGCCAAGCCGGTACCAGCTGCGTCCGTCGTTAGGCGACCCGGTCAGCGCGGCTCGGTAGGCGCGCGCCGCCGCGGGGTAGTCTCGCCGATCGTACAAGGAATCCGCGTGTCTTGCCTCGGCCGAGAGACTCACGGGGCGCGATTGGCCGCTCGCCGACGTAGCCAATAGCGCGAGCGCGAGGAGACAGAGGTGCTGGCGCGTCATCGACATGGAGGTTGAGGTGGCGCGAGGCGCGACGAGCTCCCGCCGTCCGTGCTCGCTTCCCGGTCAACCCTTCCGGTGCCTCGCTCGTCACGGATTCATCGGACTCGCACGCGGTCCGTACACTTCCCCGACAGACCGCCGCTCTTGACGCCGGCCGCGAACGCGAGCAGCTTCCAGTCACCATGTGACTGGAAGCCCATGCCGCCTGCCATCGAGCTGCTCCAAGGAACCGTCGACGTCCTCATCCTCCGCACCCTCGCCTGGGAGCCGATGCACGGCTACGCTATTTCGCGCTGGATTCGCGAGCGTTCGGATGGCGTCCTGACCATCGAGGGCGCGGCACTCTACCAAGCGCTGCATCGCCTCGAGCGAAAGCGGTGGGTCGCGCCGTCGTGGGGCGTCTCTGACAACAACCGCCGCGCCAAGTTCTATCAGCTCACCGTCGACGGACGCCGTCAGTTGCGCGCCGAAACGACGAGCTGGCGCACCTATGCCGACGCAGTGACACGCGTGCTCGCTCCCGCCTGACGAGGAGACTATGAGCCCCAACGCCGATCGATCGCGCCGGTTCTTCCGCTTTCCCTGGCGCTCGCCGACGCGAATTCGCGAGGACGTCGACGACGAGCTCCGATTCCATCTCGACATGCGGACCGCCGAGCTGGTCGCCGGCGGCATGAGCGAGGTCGCGGCGCGGCGTGAGGCGACGCGCGAGTTCGGCGACGTCGAGTTCACACGCCGTTATTGCCGCCGGCTCGACGAGGGCAACGAACGCAGAACGCGGCGCGGTGAGTGGCTCACCGACGCACGACAGGATCTCGCGCAGTCTCTTCGGGTCTTGCGGCGCTCTCCTGGGTTTCTCGCCATCGCGCTCATTACCATCGCGTTAGGCGTCGGCGCGAACAGCGCCATCTTCACCGTCGTACGCGGTGTGCTGTTGAGGCCACTCCCCTTCGATCATCCCGAGCGGCTCGTTTCCGTCTACGAGAACAATGTTTCCGAACACGCGGCGCGATCCCAGCTCGCCGCGGCTGATTACGTCGATTACCGGCGCGACCAGTCCACACTCACGGACATTGGCATCGTCGGCTACACCGGGCTCGCCTATCAAGGGTCGAGCGATCCGGTCGCATTGCGTGGGCTTCGGTTCAGCGCGAATGTCTTCTCCATTCTCGGTGTTCGGCCGATGCTCGGACGCACGTTCGCGCCGGACGAGGACAAGCCAGGCAAGACGGCCGTCGTCGTGTTGTCCTACGCAACCTGGCGCGGCGTCTTCGGTGGTGACTCCGGCGTTGTCGGGCGCACCGTACAGATGAGCGGCACGCCGACGGTGATCATCGGCGTGATGCCGCCCGGCTTCACCTTCGGCGGCGACGAGCAATTCTGGGCGCCGTTCGACATGCAGTGGCAGCTCGACGACGTGAACCGGTCGCGGAAGTTCCACAACATGGTCGGCGTAGCCCGGCTGCGTACGGGGGCGACGCTCGCCGGCGCGCAAAGCGATCTGCTGACCATCGCGCACCGCAACGAACGAGCGTTCCCCGCGTCGAACACGGGACACCTCGTGAATGTGGTTGCCCTCCACTCCGCGTTCGTCGGCGATAGTCGGCCAGCGCTTCTTGTTCTCGCTGCCGCGGCGCTCTGCGTTCTGCTCATTGCCTGCGCGAACCTCGCGAACTTGCTCTTCTCGCGCACACTCGCGCGTCAGCGAGAATTGGCGGTACGTGTCGCGTTAGGCGCCGGCCGTGGCCGCCTCGTAAGGCAATTGCTGACAGAGAGCCTCGTGCTCGCGGGTCTTGGCGGAATGGCGGGATCGGCGATCGGGTGGGCGGGTACGCGCGCGCTCCTTTCCGTTGCGCCGGACGCACTGCCGCCGGTGAGCAAGGTTTCCGTCGACCCCATCGTCGTCGCGTTTGCCCTCGCCGTCTCACTTGGCAGCGGCGTGCTCTTCGGCCTCGTCCCCGCGTGGACCGGCGCCCGCACGGATGCGGAACGAACACTTCGAGAAACCAGCAGAGCGGTCGCTGGGCGACGGGCTGACCGGCTCCGCCGGCTGCTCGTGGCCGGCCAAACGGCACTCACCCTCGTGCTGCTCGTCGGCGCCGGCCTGCTTGTTCGCAGCCTCGATCGATTGCAGCACGTCGCCTTGGGATTCGATCCCGCGAACGTGCTGGTGACCGAGATAGCGCTGACGTCGAACGCATACGATACGCGGCCGCGCATCGCTCGGTTTTATGAATCGCTGTTCGAGCGGCTGCGCGCGGCGCCGCAGGTCCGGGTCGTCGGCGCAACGACCACCGTACCCCTGCGCGGTAGCTGGACCTCCGGGCTGCACATCGAGGGGGAGCCAGTGCCTAACGGGCCACTCCCCTCGATTGGCTACTCGGCGGTGAACGACGATTATTTTCGGGCACTGTCCATCCCGCTCCGGCGTGGCCGCGGCTTCATACCGCAGGATGCGCCGGGGATCAGTCCGCGCGCCGTCGTGCTCAATGACGAGGCAGTGCGTCGATTCTGGGCCGGCCGTGATCCGATCGGTGCCCGATTGCAGCTCGGGCCCGATCCAAAGGGTCCGCCGTACGTCGTCGTCGGCATCGTTGGTGACGTCCGTCAGGACGGCTTCGACGCGCAACCGCGCCCCATTGCGTACACGTCGTATCGCCAGGAGGGTCAGTCCTACATGATACTCCTCACGAAGACGACGGGCGATCCTCTTGGGCTGCTGGCGACGTTCCGCGCCGCCGTGCGCGAGATCGACCGCACGCTGCCGATCACGGGCGTCACGACCATGGAACAAGTCGCCGGCAATTCGCTCGCGCGGCGCCGGTTTTCGATGCTCCTCCTCTCCATCTTCGCCGCAGTGTCGCTGGTGCTGGCCGTCGTCGGGACCTATGGCGTCATGGCCTACACGGTGAGTGCCCGTACACCGGAATTGGGTGTACGCATCGCGCTTGGTGCGACAACGAGCAATGTGCTGGGCCTGGTGGTGCGCCAAAGCATGACGACTTCAGCGTTAGGCATTGGCATCGGCGTCATCGCCGCGGTGTTGCTGGCCAAAGCTATCCGAGGGCTCCTGTACGGTGTCGAGCCCACCGATGTCACCACGTTCATCGCCGTCATCATGCTTCTTCTTGGCGCGTCGATACTCGCGGCCTTTGTGCCAGCCCGCCGCGCGACCCATATCGACCCGATCGAAGCGCTGCGGCGTGATTGAACGCCTAACGCCTAACCTCTCACCACGCGTCCGCCAGACTGAACACATACCGCAAACCCAAGCTCCCTTTCCGCGCGAACGACGGCCCGCCGGCCAAGCCCGGTTGCTTGACGAAGAGCGGCAGATCCAGCCGGAAGTGTACGTCGCGATCGTACAACCGCCCGCGGAACGACGCGCCGACTCCGGCATCGAGCAGCATGCTGCTTCCGAACTGCACGAAGTCTGACGACGCGGCGGCGATGTCGCCGAATGCCGACACCCACAACGCCCGCCGACCGTTCGCCGCGCTGCCATACGTTCTCAGCCGTTGCGCCAGTTCGACGTTCGCCGCGCCGACCCGCGACAGCGCGACACCAAATGAGTATCCCCTCAACATCGCACCGCCGAGCGGCATTACATTGAGCGCATCCTGCTTGAAGATCGACCCACGCGGCCGGTACCAGTTGCTCCAGAACGTCGTGAAGGGATCCGCCGTCGACGCGAAGATCGCGCGCTGCAGGGGCGCGCGGCTCTCGCCGGCCGCGTAAAGCCGGCCGATCAACGCGAAGGCTCCGTCCTCGAAGTATTGCACCTGCGTCCCCGACGCCTCGCCACGGACATAGCCTTCCGCCATGGTGGCACCGCCCCGCGCACGCGCGAGGCCGGTGC
>QHUV01000515.1 GCA_003222065.1 Gemmatimonadota bacterium
CCGCTGGAACGGCGGCCGCCGAGATGCTCCGGCGTTGTGGCTTTACCGGTGACGTCACGGTCGTCGACGACGACGACGGCTCGCCATATGATCGCCCGAACCTCTCGAAGGACTACCTCGCCGGTAACGCCCCCGAGGAGTGGATCCCCATTCGGCCAGTGGGATTCTACGACGAACATCGCGTCACGTTTATTCGCGCACGCGTCACGAAGCTCGAGCCAGCTCGACACACGCTGCACGTCGACGGTCGCGCGCCGCTGGGCTATGACGCGCTCATCCTCGCCACCGGCGCCGAACCCGCTCGCCTAACGACAGAAGGGGCCGATTTGCCGCACGTGCGCTACCTCCGCTCGCTTCGCGACAGCCGCGCTTTGATCGCGGCCTCCGGCAGAGCAAAGCAAGTCGTCGTGCTCGGCGCCAGCTTCATCGGTCTCGAGGTGGCTGCGTCGCTCCGCACTCGCCACGCGAATTGCTCGGTCCACGTCGTCGCCCCCGAGACGTCGCCGCTGGAGCGCGTCATGGGGCGCGATCTCGGTGAATTCATCAAGTCGCTGCACGAGGAGCACGGCGTCGTGTTCCATCTTGGCCAGACCGCCAAAGCCATTGCGCGCGACGCGGTCACTCTCAGTGGCGGCGAGCGCTTGGCCGCGGATCTCGTCGTCATCGGCATCGGCGTCCGGCCGCGACTGCAGCTGGCGCAAGATGCCGGACTGCGCGTCGACAACGGTGTGGTCGTCGACGAGTATCTCGAAACGAGCGCGAAGGGCGTGTACGCTGCCGGCGACATCGCGCGCTGGCCGGACCCTCGCAGTGGTGCGCCGATTCGTGTCGAGCATTGGGTCGTTGCCGAACGACAGGGTCAAACCGCAGCTCGCAACGTACTCGGTGCGCGCGAGCGGTTCGATCACGTTCCGTTCTTTTGGAGCGCGCATTACGACGTGTCGATCAATTACGTAGGGCACGCTGAGAAGTGGGATCGAACCGACGTCAGCGGCTCGGCAAAAGACCGCGACGTGGCCGTGCGGTTCATTCAAGGCGGTCACGTCACCGCCTTGGCCACGATCTACCGCGACACAGAAAGCCTCGACGCGGAGATCGCCATGGAAAGGAGCCTGACGAGTGCGGCTAGTCGCGCATGACCAGCTTCTTGAGCAGCGTGATCTGTCCGCCGTGATACGTGCCGTGTTCCACGACACCGTGAAGCATCTCGCGCACGGAATAGTCCTCACCGACAACCTTCGCCGCGAGCTGATCGTCGCTCAGCGTTTTCACTTTCGTCGCGAGCGCTCGATGGCGGTCGTCCAGCCGGTCGAGGGCGGCTCGCCAGGCCTCCGAGCTGGCGGAAGGGGGTGCGGGCCAATCCTCATCCGTGCTGATATCCTTACGCGCTGTTCCGCCAAGACGCTCGTGCGGCACGTCCGCCCACGTGATGATGTGCAGCACCAATTCCCAAATCGTGTGCGCGTGCGGGATCGGCCGTTGTGCCGCGTGATCGTGGCTCACGCCGCGCAGGATCTCGGCGAGTGCCGGACCATGCCACATTGGTCCAGTGACGGTTCGTGTGATTCGATTTGCTAGCGCGGTTAATTCGGACATCGCATCATCCTGAGGAGCGGAGCGAGCAACAAATGACAACATAAACGTCATGCGCGGAACTGGGCCCTGGTGCGCCGGGTTTGGATAGCGCACATTCACCCCACGCATGGCGACAGTTCTCTTTGTCGACGATGAGGAGTCGCTGCGTCGCGCCGTACGAGCGGCGCTGGGGCGGCGTGGCCATACCGTGCACACCGCGCCATCTGTTGCGCGAGCGATCCGCTGCTTCGAGCTCTACGAGTTCGACGGCGTCTTCGTCGACGTGTGGCTCGGTACCGAAAGCGGCTTCGATCTTCTGAGCTGGCTTCAGAACCATCGGCCAAGACTCGCCAAGCACGTCGTCTTCGTGACCGGCGACGTCGTGTTCAGGGCAACGGACAACCGAAAGCTGCGGGCCCTTGGCTTCCCGGTGCTAGGAAAGCCTTTTGCGATCGAGGATCTCGACGCCCACGCCGCAAGCTGGACGCACGGCTCCGCTAGTTCCGATGCTGTCCATCCTCCGCCTAGTTAGGCATTACCTCGGCGGCGCGTAGTAACGCAATCCCGTGTTTGTCGGACGAAATCCTGCCGCGCCAAGCGCCGCGGCGTGAGAGCTTGTCACCGCCGCAATGCCGTCCACCATCTCCACGACCGGATCACGACGCCCGTCATACGACTCGACCAGCCGTTGCGCGAGCACGCGTGCCGCTTCGGCCACTTCGCTCGGTTTCACGCCAGGCCGAAGCGTTAGGCGACGACCTCTCCCTTCCGCCACAAGGATCACTTCGCCGCCGCGGGTGACGAGCAGCGCCCCGCGGCT
>QHUV01000516.1 GCA_003222065.1 Gemmatimonadota bacterium
GTCGAAAGCGCCGCGGATCCTGCCATGCGTACGATCGTCGCCGGAGCGGCGCTCGTGCTTCTGTTTTATGGGGCGCAAGGCGCGGTCGTCGCGCTCTTGGCCGGTTGGGTGGCCGCGCTATTCTACGTCGTGAGTCTTCCACTCGCGGCGGACGTCAATTTCCTGTTGAGGGAACGGCTTAGCCGCGCAATCCACCGGGCACGGACGTATTTGCTCTT
>QHUV01000517.1 GCA_003222065.1 Gemmatimonadota bacterium
GACATGGCGTAGATCATTCCTTCCCGGCGTGATCGGAATTCTCGAAACGATACCGCCGCCGGTTGCTCCGGCGCAGGGCTCGTCAGCGACACCTAACGAGCGACAACGATGCTTCGGCGGACCTGCCTGGCGCCGCCGAGCTCAGTTGCAGGCGATCTCGCCTTCGACGGTCGCTGGCGCTACGGCGCCGATCGAACCGTAAAACAACGCGCAGGTGTGCGGCCAGGAGCTCGGGTGATACGCCGTCGCCGACCAACCACTTGCCGTGGCGTTCACTACGGTCAAGATCACGCCGTGAGAGTAGACGGCTTTGAGAGAGTCGAGATCGGTCGAGTACGTGCGATGCTCGTAGAAGAAGGACTCTTCGGCCGTCGAGAGATTCTTCAAGTCGCTTTTCACGGAGGCGAGATACGCCTTGCCCTTCGTCGACTGAAACTTCGGGATCGCCATCGCGGCAAGAATGCCGATGACGACCACGACGATCAGTAGCTCGACGAGCGTAAATCCCGACCGGCGATGGGCGCGAGGCATAGGCGAGAGGGCGAGGTATCCGGCTAGCAAGAGGGTGGCTGGATGTCGTACCACAAAGGGCAACGACAGGACCGTCTTCCTGAATACGCGTTAACCCCTTGTCGCGTAAAATGATCGGATCGTGCGTCGCAAACATGTGCAGCGCTTCCGACACGAGTAATTGCGACTTACGCCGCAGTATGCAAGAGTCGACGACGATGATCTGCATCACAAGAGCCGATCACACCAGTAGTTAGCTCAGTTTTGTCTCGAGCCAGTTCGAGCCCTCGCCAAGGTCGACAACCAGTGGCACGGAGAGTTGCGCGGCGTGCTCCATCTCGTGCTTCACGAGCGCCATCAATTCATCTTGTTCGGGACCGGGGACCTCGAACACGAGCTCGTCGTGAACCTGAAGCAGCATGCGACTGCTCAGTTCACGGGCGCGAAGCGCGGCGTCAATGCGGATCATCGCGATCTTGATGAGATCCGCGGCGGATCCTTGAATTGGCGAGTTCGCCGCGGTTCGTTCGCCGAACGCACGGATGTTGAAGTTTCTATCGCGCAACTCCGGGATATAGCGCCGACGGCCGAAAATGGTCTGCACGTACCCGTGCTCCCGCGCGAACTCCACCATCGAATCCAAATACTGACGCACGCGACTGAAGCGCTCGAAGTAACGATCGATAAATGCTCGTGCCTCGGCGTGCGCGATCTTGAGTTGCCGGGAGAGCGCGTGCGGTCCCTGTCCGTAAATCGTCGCGAAGTTGATCGTCTTGGCGCGCGCTCTCATCTCCGAGGTGACGGTGTCGACCGCGACGTCAAAGATGAGCGCGGCCGTCTGCCGATGAATGTCACCGCCGGTCCGGAAGGCCTGCACGAATGCCGGGTCATCCGAGAGATGCGCTAGTAGTCGAAGCTCGATCTGCGAGTAGTCGGCGGCAACGAGCTGCCACCCACGCCGAGGAATGAACCCACGGCGAATGTCCCTCCCGAGCTCTCGACGTATCGGGATGTTTTGCAAGTTTGGATCACTCGACGACAGTCGACCAGTCGCCGCGACCGTCTGACTGAAGGAGGTGTGGAGTCGGCCAGTGCGCGGATTGACGTATGCCGGAAGCGCGTCGATGTACGTGCTTTCCAGTTTCGCCAACTCGCGGTATTCCATCAGCAGGACGGGCAACGCATGTCCCTCGTCGGCCAGCTGCTGTAGCACGCTCGCGTCTGTCGATGGGCCGGTCGACGTGCGCTTCAGCACCGGCAGGTGCAGTGTGTCGAAGAGGATCTCCCGCAGCTTGGGATTGGAGTTGATGTTGAACTCCTGGCCGGCCTCGGCGTAGATCTCTTGTTCGACGCGAAGGCGCTCGCGCTCGAATCGTTCCTTCAGCGTCCGGAACCATTCGATGTCGATTGCCACGCCCTGCCATTCCATCTCGGCGAGCACGCCGACGAGAGGCATCTCGACATCGCGAAACAAGCGCGCGAGCTGCAGCGATTCCAGCTGCGGCTCGAAGATGTCGCGCAACTGCCATGTAATGTCTGCGTCTTCACACGAGTAGTCGCGCGCACAGTCGACTGGGACCTGATCGTATGGGATGGCCTCTTTGCCGCGACCACACAACTCCGCCAGTGTCGTCATTGTACGGCCGAGGAACTCGAGAGCGAGTTGGTCGATGCCGTGCGAACGACGACCGGGGTCGAGCACGTAGCTAGCAACCATTGTATCGAAGGCCAGGCCGCGCAGCTCGATGCCGGCTCCACGCAGGACGAGGAGGTCGAACTTGGCGTTCTGAAGGGTCTTCGATACGGTTTGATCCTCGAGGAGCGCGCGCAATGGCGCCATGGCGGGATCAGAGATCGGCGGAAGATTGCGGACGCGTTCTCGTTCGGTGCGCGCAAGTGCTCGCGCCGCAATGCTCGAGGGCTCTGGGCGCG
>QHUV01000518.1 GCA_003222065.1 Gemmatimonadota bacterium
CATCTATGCGCTCGGCGACTCATCGCTGGCGCGATTCGTCGGTCTTCGAAACTACGCAAACCTCATTCACAACCCGACGTTCTGGACGGCGATCAAGAACACGTTTTACTTCGCCCTCGTTGGCGGGCCGCTCACCGTGGCCGTGTCGTTAGGCGCTGCGCTGCTCGTGAATGCGCGCGCCGTGCGGCTCCGCGGCGTCTTTCGGACCGTCTACTTCACGCCGTTCGTGACGACCCTCGTCGCCATCGCCGTCGTCTGGCGCTACCTCTATCATCCGCGGTATGGCCTCCTCAACTACCTCCTCGGCACCATCGGTCTCGGCCCGATCGACTGGCTCGGCGACCCGCGGTGGGCGATGCCGGCGATCATCGTCATGGCGATCTGGAAGAACTTTGGTTACAACATGCTCATTTTCATAGCGGGCCTCCAGAGTGTTCCGGAAGAGTTGTACGAAGCGGCGCGCATCGATGGCGCCGGCGCCCTGCGAAGGTTCCGGCACGTCACCATTCCGCATCTCGCGCCAACGTTCTTGTTCGTCGGCGTCGTTACTATGATCGGCTACTTCCAGCTCTTCGCCGAGCCGTACGTAATGACCGGCGGCGGGCCCCTGCGGGCGACGACGAGCCTCGTGCTCTTCATGTACGAGGAGGGCTTCCGCTGGTGGCGGATGGGCGTCGCCGCCGCCATCGCCTTTGTCTTGTTCGGGATCATTCTGCTCTGGACGCTGCTCCAGTTGCGTCTGCAGCGGGAGCGCGCCTGACGATGGGAACCGCCGCCACCGCCGACGAAGCGCTGCGAGCTCGTCACAGCCCGAGCAGCGCGACGCTCGTCAAGGCACTGCTTTATGGTTTGCTCATCGGCGGCGCGATCATCGCCCTCTTGCCGACGCTCTGGATGATCTCCGCGTCGTTCATGGCGACGGGTGAGGCGAACTCCTATCCGCCTCATTTCTTCCCACACGCGCCGACGCTGTCTCACTACCGTACGCTCTTCGATCGGTTGAGCCTCGGCCGCTATCTCGCGAATAGCGCGTTCGTCGCCGTCACCGTCACGGTGCTCTCACTCGTCGTGAACTCGCTCGCCGGCTATGCCCTCGCGAAGCTCCGCTTCAAGGGACGCGAGCGGCTCTTTCGCACGTTGGCGTTAGGCCTCGTCATCCCCGTGCAAGTCTCGATGCTGCCGCTCTTCTTGCTCATGAAGTCGCTGCATCTCGTGAACACGTATTGGGGTGTCATCATTCCCGGCATGGCCAGCATCTTTGGCATTTTCTTGATTCGCCAATATGCGCTCGCCATCCCCGAGGACCTGCTCGACGCCGCGCGCGTCGACGGAGCGAGTGAGCTGCGCATCTATCGTTCGGTCGTGCTACCGGTCGTCGCCCCGATTCTCGCTACGTTGGCAATCTGGACTTTTCTCGCGACCTGGAACGACTTCATGTGGCCGCTCATCATCCTCAGCGATGAGCGCCGTTTCACATTGCCCGTGGCGCTGGCCAGCCTGTCCGGCGAGCACGTGCAGGACACGGAGCTCATGATGGCCGGTTCGGTCGTGACCGTGCTGCCGGTGCTGCTCGCGTTTCTCATCATCCAGCGCTACTACGTCGCCGGCATCATGGTCGGCAGCGTGAAGGAGTGAGTACGTGTCATCACGCGTCAAGCGCGCCACCATGCGTCCTGATCACCTCGGAATAAAACCGCGCACTCGCCTTCGGCGTCCGCTTTTGCGTGGCGAAATCGACATGCACGATGCCGAAGCGCTTCGAGTAGCCAAGACTCCACTCGTAATTATCGAGCAGCGACCAGGCGAAGTACCCGCGAAGATCGACCCCCTGACAAAGAGCCGAATGCGCCGCGCGCAGGTGCGACCGATAGTAGGCGACGCGGAGCGGATCGTCGATTCGGCCATCGATCGCCTGCGGCGGATCGTAAAACGCGGCGCCGTTCTCGGTGACGTAAAGCGGGATGCGACCATAGCGCTCCGTCACCCACTTCAGCGAATCGGTGAGTCCGTCGGGGTATACTTCCCAGCCGGTCTCCGTGTACGCGTGCCGCGGCTGGTCGACGCGTCCCGCGCGCACCAGCCACGCCGACGGGTCGCTTCGCGTTACGCTGCGAGTGTAGTAGTTCACGCCGACGAAATCCGATCTGATGCTTACCACTCGCGCGGTACGCCTCCACTGCCGCGGCGTGCGACCGCAGCAGATGATGCGTCGCGATCGGCGCCTCGAACAGGTTGCGGTGGCCGGGTGCCAGCACGCCATTCAAATAGCCGCCGTCGGTAATCACCCACGGCTCGTTCAGTGTCGCCCACATCTGCACCCGGTCGTCCAGCTTCTCGAACATCACCTGCGCGTACTCGGCGAACCACTCCGGACTGTCGGGATTGAGCCAGCCACCGCGGTCGTCGAGCACGGCCGGGAGATCCCAGTGGTACAACGTCACGTTAGGCGCGATCCCCGCCGCGAGCAGCGCGTCGACGAGTCGATCGTAGAAGCTCAGCCCGGCCCCGTTGACCCGTCCGCGGCCATGCGGCAGCACGCGGCTCCAGGAGATGCTGAACCGATAAGAATTCAAGCCGAGCTCGCGCATCAGCGCGACGTCCTCTGCATAACGACGGTAGTGATCGCAGGCGATGTCGCCGGTCTCCCCCTTCGCCGTTCGACCCGTCGAATGCGAAAAGCGATGCCAAATGCTCGGCCCGGCGCCTTCCGCCAGGGGCGACCCTTCGATCTGATACGCCGAGGTCGCGGCACCCCAGAGAAAGCCCTCGGGAAATCGTATCATCGATACCTAGGAGCGGCAGTCATGACAAGCGAGAACAACTCATGGCGCGCGTAACGCTAGAGGGAGTGCGAAAGGTATACGATAACGGCTTCGTCGCCGTGCACGGCGTGGACCTCGTCGTTGAAGACGGCGAGTTCGTCGTGCTCGTGGGACCGTCCGGATCGGGCAAGAGCACGACACTCCGGATCATTGCCGGCCTGGAGTCGCTCACCGGCGGCGAGCTCGCGATTGGCGGACGCGTCGTCAATGATGTGCCGCCGAACGAGCGCGACATTGCGATGGTATTTCAGAGCTACGCGCTCTACCCGCACATGTCGGTGTACGAGAACATGGCCTTCGCGCTGCACCTGCAGAAACTTCCGCGCGCGGAGATCGAGGCACGTGTGCGGCAAGCGGCGCAGATTCTCGGGATCACTGCCGTCCTCGAGCGGCGGCCCCGACAACTGTCCGGCGGCCAGCGGCAGCGCGTCGCGATCGGTCGGGCCATCGTCCGCCAGCCCCGCGTGTTTCTCTTCGACGAGCCACTCTCCAATCTCGACGCCAAGCTCCGCGTCCAGATGCGCCGCGAGATTGCGCGCATTCGACGCGAGCTCAAGGCGACCGTCGTGTACGTCACGCACGATCAGGTCGAAGCGATGACGCTTGGCGACCGCATCGTCGTCATGAACGAAGGACGCGTGGAGCAGATCGGCACGCCACTCGAGCTGTATGATCATCCACAAACGCTGTTCGTCGCCACCTTCATCGGCAGTCCGGCCATGAATCTCATTGACGGGACGGCGGAGTTCGGCGGTACTCCACGTTTCGTCGCCACTGGGGACCAATCATTCTCGGTTCCCCTCACCACTCAGCAGGCCGAACGCTTGGCGGCGACGGCGACGCAGCGCCTTGTTGCTGGAATCCGCCCCGAAGACCTTCGCGTCGTCGACTCCACTGCTCGCGGAGCCACGATCCCGGCGATCGTCGACGCGAGCGAGCCGCTGGGGAACGAGGTGCTCCTCTATCTCCGTGCCGCGGGCCAGGACGTTACGGCGCGGGCGGACCCGCACACACTGCCTCGGCCGGGAGACCGCCTCCCCCTCGAGATCGACCCCGCACGCGTGCACTATTTTGATCGGGCTAGCGCACGAAGCATTTGACCCAGCTGTCGCGACCGGGTTTATTTCTCTTGCTCCGGACGTTTGCCCCGTCGTCCAATGGCAGGACATGCGGCTTTGGACCGCAGAATCGTGGTTCGAATCCACGCGGGGCAATGGCCGGCTCGCTTGCGCTCGCAGCGCGCTCCGCGCTCATCTTGACGAGAATAGCCTTTCCCTGATCAGAGTCACACCAGGTCCATGGACGGACTAGCGGTACCTAGTCACGGCCTCAAGCTGCTGTCTGGCTCGGCCAATCGCGCACTCGCCGAAACGATCGCCGAGTATATCGGCGTCGATCTTTGCCGCGTCACGATCAGCCGATTTGCCGACGGCGAGATCTCCGTGCGCATCGATGAAAATGTGCGCGGCCTGGACGTATTCATCGTTCAGCCGACGAATCCGCCGGCCGAGAACGTCCTCGAATTGTTGTTATTGATCGACGCGGCGCGACGCGCGTCGGCGGCACGCATCACGTGCGTGATGCCCTATTACGGCTATGCCCGACAGGATCGCAAAGACCAACCGCGCGTTCCAATCGGCGCGAAGCTGATGGCTAACATGATCGTCTCGGCCGGCGCTGACCGCGTGCTTGGCATCGACTTTCATCAACACCAGCTGCAGGGCTTCTTCGACATTCCCGTCGATCATCTGTACGCGATGCCGGTGTTCGTGCATCACTATCGCCGCAAGCAGCTCGATGATCCCGTCGTCGTCGCCCCGGACGTGGGGTCGGCAAAGATGGCGCGTGGCTTCGCGAAACGACTCAACGCCTCGCTGGCGATCATCGACAAGCGACGCCCGGCGCCGAACG